>DATMQG010000076.1:0-5372 GCA_035566835.1 Solirubrobacteraceae bacterium | reverse complement strand
GGCGTCGGAGGAGGCGGCGATCAGCGCATGCGCGTAGGTCATTCGCTCATCACCGAGATGGCGTCGCTGCTCAGCGCCTGCGTCGAGCCGTCGCGGCCGGCTCGCAGATCGGCCATTTCTCGCTCCAGTCTGGCTACGCGCTCGTGCAGGGACGGAGCCGGCTCGCCAGCCGCGGGCGCGCCCTCGCCCTGTGGCGCCGAGGACGCAGGCTCCGCGTCGCCGTCCGATGGCAGCTCGTCTCGCAGGTACCTGCGTGCCAGCGCGCCGTTGTCGGCGCGATCCTCCAGTAACTGAGCGTAACGCTCCTCCTTCTGACCCGGTCGGCGATCGAGACAAGCGACCAGACCGCGCTCGATCAGTGCTCGCAGCGTGTCTTGCACCTCTTCGAGTCCGGCGAACGGATGCATGCGCTCCGCGCGCTGCTTCAGCTCGCCCGGCGTCTGCGTGCCACGCAGCATCAAAACGCAGATCAGCGCCTGCTCGCTGTCACCCATCGGCAGCGCATCGGCGAGCAGGTGGCGGTACTTCGGCGCACGGCTGCCGCGACCGCTGGCGAGGCGCGTGAAGCCACGCCGCTCAAGGCGATGGAGCGCGTCGCGAATCACGCCGTCGTCGTAGCCGACGACCGGATCGCGGTTGGTCGACTGGTTGCACGCCAGGCGCAGCGCGTTCAGCGTGAGCGGATACAAGTCGGGTGTCGTGCGCTGCTTCTCGAGCAGGCACCCGAGCACGCGTATCTCCTCGGCCGAGAGGTTCATCGTCCCCTCAATCATGTCTGCAATGTAGCCGTTCGCAGGCCCGTGGATGACCACGGCGGCGTCTTTTCCGCCTCCCGTTTCATGCTCCTCGAGCTGCCGGATTCGCGGCCCCGATGAGCAAGCAGCGCACGCCGTCACCGCGGCCGTCCGTCCAGGTCAGGGCGCGCGGCGACGATAAAGTCATTGCATGAGCAGTCAGCCCTTCTCCGGGGGACGCTCCGGCGATGGGCTTCACCGATCCACTCCGGAGCTCCGGCCCGAGGACGTCCCCGCATTGCCCGTCTCGCTGCGCCGCGTGAGCCGGCTGTTCGCGCCCTATCGCGCCCGCTTGAGCGGCCTGCTCACGCTGATCTTCGTCGGCGCCGGCCTCGGTGTTATCAGTCCGTTCCTGATCAGGGAAGTGCTCGATAAGGCGCTCCCGCAGCACAACACGACGTTGCTGACCGAGCTCGTGCTCGGGATGATCGCCCTCTCGATCATCACCAGCGTGATCGGCGTGGCGCAGACGTGGATCTCCAACCAGGTGGGCCAGCGTGTCATGCACGACCTGCGGGCCTCCGTCTACGCGCACCTCCAGCGCATGTCCCTGGCGTTCTTCACGCGCACGCGTACCGGCGAGGTGCAATCGCGCATCGCGAACGACATCGGCGGCATCGACAGCGTCGTGACCTCGACCGCAACGTCCATCGTGCAGAACGTCACGACCGTCGTCGCGACGGTCGTGGCGATGGTGCTGCTCGACTGGCGTCTGGCGGCGTTCTCGCTGGCGCTGCTCCCGTTCTTCGTATGGCTCACACGTCGCGTCGGCGAGGAGCGCCGGCGCATCCAGTCCGTACGCCAGAGTCGTCTCGCGGACATGTCCACGCTCGTCGAGGAGTCCCTCTCCGTGTCGGGCATCCTGCTCGGCAAGACGATGGGCCGTGCCCCGGAGCTGGTGCAGCGCTTCAGCGACGAGTCGGGCGAACTGGCCGACCTGGAGGTGCGCGCGCGCATGGCGGGCCGCTGGCGGATGGCCTCCGTGCAGATGAGCTTTGCGATCATGCCCGCCGCCGTCTACTGGTTCGCCGGGGTCGCCCCGAATGCGATCTCGATCGGGACCGTCGTCGCGTTCACGACGCTGCAGACACGGGTGCTGTTCCCGATCCAGTCGCTGCTGTCGGTTGGCCTCGAAGTGCAGACCTCGCTGGCGCTGTTCGGGCGGATCTTCGAGTACCTCGACCTGCCGGTCGACATCGTCGAGCGCCCGGGGGCGCGGGCGCTGAGCGACGTGCGCGGAGACGTCCGCCTCGAGGACGTCTGGTTCCGCTACTCATCCGATGCGACATGGACGCTCGAGCAGATCAGCGCCGAGATTCCCGCCGGCAGCCGCACGGCGCTGGTGGGCGAGACGGGGTCTGGCAAGACGACGCTCGCATATCTGATCGCGAGGCTGTACGAGCCCGAGCGCGGCTGCGTGAGCATCGACGGGGTCGACCTCCGCGATATGACGCTCCAGTCGCTGGCCGCGACGGTGGGCCTGGTCTCCCAGGAGACCTACCTCTTCCACGCCTCGATCCGCGAGAACCTGCGCTTCGCCTGCCCCGAGGCAACCGATCAGGAGATCGAAGACGCGGCCCGGGTCGCGCAGATACACGACTTGATCTCCGGGCTGCCGGAGGGCTACGACACGCCCGTCGGCGAGCGTGGCTATCGCTTCTCGGGCGGCGAGAAGCAGCGCATGGCGATCGCGCGCACAGTGCTGCGCAACCCACCGGTGCTGGTCCTCGACGAGGCCACCTCGGCGCTCGACAACGAGACCGAGCGCGCGGTGCAGCAGGCGCTCGACGATCTCTCGCGCGGGCGCACGACGATCGCGATCGCGCACCGCCTCTCGACGATCCGCGACGCCGACCAGATCCTCGTGCTCGACTCAGGCCGCATCGTCGAGCGCGGAACCCATGAGGAGCTCCTGGCGCTCGGCGGCCGCTACGCGGCGCTGCTCAGCGGCACCGAGGTCGTGCCGGACCACGAGATCGCCGCTTCGGGCTCCGCGCTGGCATGACCTGCTCGCGTTAGGCGACGGCGTCGATGTTCAGGCGCACGTAGTCGACGGTCACCGGCTCGCCGATCAGCTCGAGCAGCTCGTCGATGAAGCGCTCGCCCAGCGGCTGCGGCAGGCGCCGCACGTAGGGCTCGAAGATGATGGTCGACAGGAACTCCCGCGGATGCTCCGGCTGCTGCGGCGCGGGCGCCAGCCAGCAATCGGCGGCGGCGAAGCCGGCGGCGAGCAGGCGCTCGCGCGTCATCTCGGCCCCGGCGTAGTTCCATGGGGGCCGCCAGCCGATCAGGTGCTCCGCGTAGGGCTCGCGCCCGAGCACGGTGCGCCCGCTCGCTCGCAGGTCCTCGATGTTGCCCTCTCCCCCGCACTGCGCCACCAGCGCGCCGCCGCTGCGCAGCGCGCCCCGCAGCCGCCGGAACAGCCGGTCGTGGTCTGCGATCCAGTGAAACGTCGCGGTCGACAGGATCGCGTCCACGGGTTCCTCGAGCTCGAGCTCGAGCAGGTCGATGACGCGCACGTCGGCATCGATCCCGAGACGCCTTCGCGCCGCCGCGACCATCGAGGGAGACTCGTCGACCGCGATCGCGCGCCCCCGCGGCAGCCGCTCCACCAGCGCTTCGGTGATCCGGCCCGAGCCGCAGCCGGCGTCGAGCACGACCTCGTCGCCGCGGAGCTCGAGCCGAGCAAGGACCTCGCGCCCGAGCGCCTCCATCGGTCCGGAGATGCGGTCGTAGCTCGTTCCATCCCACTCGCGCACTCGCATACGCGAGTACGCTATCACGTACGCGCAGAGGCCGCGAGCTCCGCCAGCAGCTGCGAGAGCGCACCGCCCTGCCACGCGATCGGGGAGCGCACGGGCGGTCCGGGGTCCTCGACGATCAGCCGCGCGGCTGCAATCGCCTGCGCGTAGCGTTCAGCGACGGCGAGCGGGTGGCCCGGGTCGGCCTCGTCGCGACTGCCGACGACGAGCACCGGCGCCTCGATGACGGCGAGCTCGTCCAGCGATTCGAACGAGCGCGAGCGCGGCACCGCCTGCAGCGCGTCGGCGACCGCCTCGGGGTGCTCGTGTGCGGAGAGCCGCTGGCGCAGCACCTTCGCGGTCGTCTCGCGCCAGCGGTCTCCTACCGCACCGAGGTCATATGCCGTGACGAACCCCTCGACGCCCCCGGTGCGCAATCCCTCGGCGAGTGCGTCCCAGCGCGAGAGCTCCGCGGGATCGCTCGGCTGTGACGGGTCGAAGGCGGGCGTGATCAGCGCGAGCGCGGCGACCCTCTCGGGGTGGCGCAGCGCGAAGCGCACCGCGGTGTGAGCTCCCATCGACGCGCCCGCCAGCACCGCCCGCTGAACGCCCGTCGCGTCGAGCACCGCCTCGAGGTCATCGGCCAGCAGCTCGTAGGTGTACGCCGCCGGATCGCGCGCGGGCGCCGATTGCCCGTGGCCGCGAGCGTCGTAGGCGATCACTTGGTGTCCCGAGCGCTCGAGCGATCGCGATCCCATCACGACATAGCGGCGCGTCGCTGTGAGACCGTGCAGCAGCACGATCGGCGGCCCTTCGCCGGCCGATCTTCGATCGGTGAGCCGCTCACCGCTCTCCTCGCCGGCGAGCCTGACCCCGTCGTGCTCGGCGCTGAACGGGGCGGGGTCGGTGGACATCGCCCCAGGTCTATCACTCGACCACGGCCCCCCCCCGCGAGCAGGCGTCCGTGCGTCGAGGTAGCGATCCCCCGTCAGGCGGGCACGGCGGCGTGTGCGCGCAGGAGCTCGGCGGCGCGCTCCGGCTGCTCCCAGAAGAACAGGTGTCCGACGCCGTCGAAGATCTCGAGCTTTGAGCCTCCTATCAGCGACGCGATCTGCCGGCCGTTCTCGACGGGAAGCATCTGATCCTCGCTGCCATGGATGACGAGCGTGGGCGCCGTCAGCTCTCCCAGCCGCGAGCTCGTGTCGTGTGCCGCACAAGCCTGCAGCTGAGCCATCACGACGGGCACGGCGACGGCTCGCCGATCGGCGATCGCGAGGAAGGCCGCGTAGGCGTCCACATCGTCGACCATCGTCCTCGAGACGTTGGCCTCCCACCCGCTTCGCAGCGCCCGTGCGCGGTCGCCGGACATCATCGCGGCGGCCAGCCCCCGCATGACCGCGGGGTCCGGCTGCGCGCTGTGCGGGCCCCCGCAGTAGGTGGCGCCCAGCGTCAGCGTCCTCACCTGGTCGGGGTGAGCCAACGCCAGCTCCTGCGCGACCATCCCTCCCATCGAGATCCCGAGCACGTGCGCGGAGTCGAGCTTCAAGGCGGAGAGGAGGCCCGACGCGTCCTCGGCGAGCTGGGCGATCGTGATCGGCCTCTCCAGGTGAGTGCTCGCGCCGACGCCGCGATGGTCGTAGGCGATCACGTCGAAGTCGCGACGCAGCAACTCGAGGAACGGCTCGCCCCAGTGCAGGGCGGTGCCGCTCATACCCATGATCAGCAGCAGCGGCGGCCGCGACCGATCGGAGGTCGGCGAGCTGCGCTCGTAGTCGAGCTCGATGCCGCCGACGCGGACCGTGGGCACCGGGCTGATGCTATCGCCGCAGGGCCGCGC
>DATMQG010000075.1:0-15591 GCA_035566835.1 Solirubrobacteraceae bacterium | reverse complement strand
ACGCGATCCGTGACTGCCCGGCGCGCGCCTGGCCCGGCTCGTAGACGTAGAGGTTCTCGGCACCGGCGACGGGTGCCTCCCCCAGCTTGTTGGGTGTGTTCGTCAGCGCCCCCTGCGCGACGAAGTAAACGTGCGAGCCGTCCATCGACACCCGGGCGACGCCCCGCACTTCAGCGGCCTGGCCTGGGTTTTCGTCGTGCGAGACCTGCACCAGCTTGCTGACCTTGGCGCCCGATCCAGTCCCTTCGATTTCGGCCATGTAGAGGTCATTGCCAGTGTCTTCGTCCCCGTTGGTGAGGGGCTGTTCGGTGAGGAAGAAGACCCGTCTCCCGTCTTCCGAGGCCCCCTGGAACACGCCCGTCGAGAGCGGAGCTCCGAAGCAGGTATGGCCGCCGGTGCACGCGGCTCCGGGAGGCAGGACGGGCTCGGAGACGGCGACCGTCCGTGAGCCGTCGATGCGAGCGTAGAGTTCGCCGACCGGCGGGCCGCTGCCCGTCACTCCTTCGCTGAGACAGCCTCCTGCCTGGACGTTGAAGAAGATCGTGCCGCCGGTCGCCGAGATCGCGTTGTAGGTGTCCTGACCGCCGGGATGTTCCTTGCTGCCAACCCCGATTCCGCACTGACCGATGAGGTGGCCGGCGTTGTCGACACCGACGAGCCGTGGCGCCCGGCTGCCGGTGCCCACGTACTCGTACACTGACCCGCCTTCGACCGTCGTATCGCCCGGCCAGAGGAAGTGCGTGGTGCCCTGTCCCGCGTTGATCTCGAACACGACATGCGAGAGGTCGGCCGACCCAGCCTCGTACTGATTGCCCGCGAGGTCGTTGCGTGATTCGGTCCAGCCGGCTACGGCTTCCGGCGGGAACACCGGCCCGACTTCTGTGAGGCTGCCATCCTGGGCTCGCAGGTAGAGCCGTTTGTCGATCGGCTTCGACGCCGCCGGTATGCCGGCCACCAGCTCGGTGCTGAAGGCACTGCTCACATCTTCGAGAGGTGAGGCAGCCTCGAGTGTCGCCCCGTTCTGGAATTCCGCCGCGGGCGGGTCGACCGGCACCGACGACCAGCCCGCCGGGCCGCGGGTGGTGACGTAGTCGGAGCCTTCGGTCCCCTGGTCGTCGCCTGCGCCGTTGAAGCCTCCGATGCTCGAGAACTGGACGTGCGAACTGTCGGCAGCTCTTATCGGGCCGAAATTGGCACCGAACTTGAACGCCGGTGTGACCAGCTCATACGCGCGGCAGTCCGGCAGGGCGGCCGACGGTCCGGTTCGGAGGTTCGCGTTGGGACACGAGTCCGCGGCCACGGCCTGCGCGGTCAGGCAAAGGCAGGCAACGCAACAGCTCGTCGCGACGTACGCCACGACAGGGAAGCTCACCTTCATTCGATCGACCCTACGCAAGGGCTGCCGCGACGGCCAGCGCTGTTTCTGACCGTCGCGACACCCAAAGCGTGTGGGGCCACGGGTGAGGGCGGCCCCACATCACTTGCGTTCACTCCTGTCGCTGCCGCTCTCCTAGCTTTCGTGCAGGCTGAACACTTTTCCGGACGCGAGCGTTATTTCCTCGGTCAGCACGAACGTGGCTGCCAGACCGAAGGCTGTCAGTTTGCTGCCGCTTGCTGCCGCGACCACTTCGTGCGTCGCGGCTTCCGTCGTGCTGCCGGGCAGCGTCACGATCTGTTCGCCTTCGACGTTGGTTTCCGTCGGAAGAAAGCAGATGTGCCCCGACTTGCTTTTCGTTTTGATCGTCGTGAACACTTTGCCCGTGGACGGCTTCAGCGTCACTTCGTTCGTTTTCGTGACGGTGCCGTCGATGCCGTCTCCGCCGGGGGATCGGCTCTCCCTGCCTGCCAATCCCCTGCAAATTCGACCTACTCGAAAGTCCGACGGACCACGAAAAAAGTCGGAGACAATGCTCGAACGCCGGCGCCGAGGCGCCCATCCTCGCCCGTCGACGGCGCAGGCCGAGTCGCCGCGTCCGCTCAGGACCCGAGTGACCGCCCGTACTGGCGCTCGTAATAGCGGCGGTAGTCGCCCGAGCGGATCGGCTCCCACCACCAGCCGTTCTCGCGATACCACGCCACCGTCTCGGCGAGGCCGTCGTCGAAGCGCACCCGCGGTGCCCATCCGAGCGCCCGTACCTTCTCCGAAGAAAGCGAATAGCGCCGGTCGTGCCCGGGACGGTCCGTTACGTGCTCGATCTGGGACTCCGACGCGCTCGTCAGCTCCACGATCCGCCGAACGACGTCGATGTTGGCCTCCTCATCTGGGCCGCCGGCGTTGTAGACCTCTCCGGGCACGCCGTGCTCAAGCACGTGGCCGATCGCACGAGCGAAGTCGGTCGAGTGGATCCAGTTGCGCACCTGCATGCCGTCCCCATACACCGGCAGCGAGTCGCCGTGGAGCGCGTTGAGGATCATCAGCGGGATCAGCTTCTCCGGATACTGGTAGGGGCCGTAGTTATTCGAGCCCCTGCAGATCACCGTCGGCAGGTCGTAGGTGTGGAAGTAGCTCTCGACCAGCAGGTCGGCGCCGGTCTTCGTGGCGGAGTAGGGCGATGAGGGGCGCAGCGGGCTCTGCTCGGTGAACGTGCCTACCTCGATCGACCCGTAGACCTCGTCGGTTGAGACCTGCAGATAGCGAAGGTCGTTCTCGCGTGCCGCCTCGAGCAGCACGTACGTGCCGAGCGCGTGCGTCTTCACGAACGCATCTGGCTCGGCGATCGAGCGGTCGACGTGCGTCTCGGCGGCGAAGTTCACGATCGCCTCGGGCGCCGCGAGCTCGATCGCCGCGGCGACGGCCTCACGGTCCTCGATCGCGCCCTGCACGAAGCGGAACGCCGGGCTCTCGGCGAAGTCCTCGAAGTTCTCCTCCCGCCCGGCGTAGGTGAGCTTGTCGAGCACCGACACCTCATCGCCCTGCTCCTGCAGGCGCAGGCGCGTGAAGGTGGAGCCGATGAAGCCGGCGCCGCCACAGACGAGCAGTCTCATGCTCGCATCATCCCAGCGCGCGCCGCGAGATAGCCAGCCAGGCCGTCCTGCCACGGAGGCAGCGGCAACACGTCGTCGCGCTCTGACTCGAGCGCCGACCAGGCGGGACGGGGGGCGGGACGGACGAACTGATCGCTGGTCGTCGGCTCCACGCGGCAGTCGATCTCGGCCTGACGGAAGATCTCCTTGGCGAAGCCGTTCCACGAGATATGACCGCCTCCGGTCAGGTGGACGAGGCCCGTGACCCGGCGCTCGAGCAGACCCACCAGCGCGGGAGCGAGATGCCCTGACCAGGTGGGCGAGCCGACCTGGTCGGTCACGACCTGCACCGAGTCCCGTTCGCCAGCCAGGCGCAGCATCGTGTCGACGAAGTTGCCGCCGTCCAGGCCGTACAGCCAGGCGGTCCGGACCACCGTGTTCTCTCGGGAGACTCCCAGGACGACCTCCTCCCCCTCGAGCTTGGTCGCGCCGTAGACCGATCGCGGGCCGGTCGGATCGGACTCCAGATACGGACGCGGCCGGCCCTCGCGGTCGAGCGGAGCGACGCCATCGAACACGTAGTCGGTCGAGATGTGAAGCAGCGGGATCTCGCCCTCGAGGGCGACGCCCGCCAGCACCGAAGCGCCCTCGACGTTGACGGCGTGGGCCTGCTCGCGCCTTGACTCGGCGCCGTCGACGTCGGTCCAGGCCGCGCAGTTGACGATCCCGTGCAGCGAGCCGGGTTCGTCCTGCAGGCGCGCCACCAGTGCGCTGACGGCCGAGACCTCGCTGATGTCGAGCTCGGGCAGGTCGACCCCCACCAGCTCGTGTCCAGCCCGGTCGCCGGCCCGCATCACGTCGTGGCCCAGCATTCCGAGGGCACCGGTGACGAGCAGCCTCACAGGATCGAGATGTCGGAGTTGTCCCCGACCATGAAGCGGTAGGCGCGCGGCGAGCGCTCGCCACGCCGCACTGTCACGTTGCGGCCGAGCAGCGAGGACTCCATGCGCCCGTCGAGGTCGCAGACGCTGCAGCCGGCGAGCAGGATCGAATGCTCCACCTCCGAGCCCGAGATCCGGCACCCTTCGCCCACTGCGGTATAGGGGCCGATGTAGCAGTCGCTCAGCTGCGCGCCGGCTCCCACGATCGCCGGGCCTCTGACGATCGTGCGCTCCAGGCGCGCCCCCGCCTCGATCACCACGCGCCCATCGACCTGCGATTCGATCAGCTCCCCCTCTACCCGCTCGATGAGGTTGTCGAGGATCAGCCGGTTTGCCTCGAGCATGTCCTCGAGCCGCCCCGTGTCCTTCCACCAGCCGCGCACGATGTGCGGCTCGACGCGCATCCCGCCGTCGACCAGGTGCTGGATCGCATCGGTGATCTCGAGCTCGCCGCGCGCCGAGGGCTCGATCGCCCGGGCGGCGTCGTGGATCCCCGCCGTGAACATGTACACCCCCACGAGCGCCAGGTCGGTCGTGGGCTCAGCCGGCTTCTCGATGAGCCGCACGACCGGCCCGATCGCTCCCGGTCCGCCCTCGGCCAGCTCGGCGACGCCGTAGTTCTCGGGGTCGGGGACCGGCGTTAGCAGGATCAACGCGTCGGGTTCGTGCTCGCGGAAGGCCGCGACCAGCTCGGATATCCCGCCTTGGAGCAGGTTGTCGCCGAGGTACATCACGAAGGCGCTGGCGCCCAGGAACGACTCGGCTGTCAGGACGGCGTGGGCGAGGCCGAGCGGCTCGTCCTGGACGATGTAGGAGATCCGCACCCCGAAACGCGAGCCGTCGCCCGCCGCCTCTTCGATCTCGAGGCCCGTCTCCGGCGCGATGATGATCCCGACCTCCTCGATGCCGGCCTGGGCCATCGCCTCGATTCCATAGAAGAGGACCGGCTTGTTCGCCACGGGGACGAGCTGCTTGGCGCTCGTGTGGGTTATCGGACGCAGCCGCGTTCCCTTGCCTCCGGAGAGGATCAATCCCTTGAGGTCGTTCATCTCGCCGGGAATCTAACCGGCCCCGGCGAGCGGCCGCTCCGAGAGCGCTCAGATGCAGATCATCGTCAGGTCGTCGAGACGCTGCAGCGCGGGCGACGGATATATACGAGCGCGCCGGGCGGACACGACGCCGGCACGCTCGAGACTGGCTATCGCCCGCTCGACGAACTCGGGAGGAATGTCCTCGAGGTCGGCGAGCACGCGCGTGCGCGGGTAGCCGCGCTTGTGGCCGAGCACCGCGAGCACCACGAGCCGCTCCGTGTAGCCGTCAAACGAACCTTCCTGGTTGGATTGATCCTGCATGGGAAGGTGCAGCTCCTTTCCGTGCCACGGCCCCGGGCAGCGCCTACTGCGCCGGGGCCACTTTTCTCTGGCTGTTCGCCGGGCGAGGCATCAAACCTCCCGGCCGCGGCGAAATCCGCGCAAGCTGGCGCGCAAACGCTCGTGCGCGTTGGCGACGTCGTCGTGGCACCTGGTGTCGAAGACAGTGGATCGAGGTGCTTTCGCAGATCATTGTCTGACAGCTGAACAGCTGTTTTGGATTTGTCCGCAATCCGCAAGAGTGCCCCGCCCATGAGCAGCTGGAAGGCGTACGACGTGGAGCGCACGCGGCTGCTGCGGAAGTTCGCCGACAACGTCATTCGCCTGCGCGGGCAGAAAGACGGCGGGCAGAAACCGAAGTACTCCCAGGAAGACCTCGCTCACGACTCCGGGCTGCATCGCACGGAGATCGGGAAGCTCGAGCGGGCGGAGACCGAGCCGGGCCTGCTCACAGTCATGCGCGTCGCCGACGGTCTCGGCGTGACGCCCAACGACCTGGTGGCGGATCTGCCCGTGCCAAAACTGCGCAAACCGCCGCCGGGAACGCCTCGCAACTAGCTCAGTAGACCCCGCCGAGCTTGCGATGGTCCCAGGTGGCGCGGCGCAGCTCGACGAACTCGAGCCCAGCCCGTTTCGCGGCCTGGGCCTCAATGGCCTCACGTGCCTGGCTCGGCACCTCGTCCGGCGGCGCCTCGCCGCGCGGCACCGCGTTCCGCAGCATGATCGCTTCACCGAGCGGCGCTACCGTCTCGAGGTCGCGGTGAAGGACGACCTCACACTCGAGCATCACGCCCCGCAACTCCTCGTACGCCTCCCCCGCCTCGACCTGGAGCGTCGCGCGGGGGTCGCGCTCGAGGTTGCGGACCTTCTGCGAGGCGGCGTAAGTCCAGGCCCAAACGCGCGGCCCCGGCTCCCCCTCAGGCGGATCGCGCAGCACGTACCAGAGCGGCATCAGGTGCGGCCACCCCCGCTGCCCCACGGTCGCGCACGTGACGGTGCGCTCGCCCGCGAGGAAGGCGGCGACCTCCGTGTCGCTCATCCTGATCTGCTCGCGGCGGCTCACCGCGATCACCCTACCGGCCCGCTATACGCCCGCCGGCGCCGCGTTGCCTTCGCGCAGCCGTGCCACAGCCCCGCGCACAGCCTCGCGTGCATCCTCGGGCTCGAGCACGGCGGCGTCGCCGGCTTCCTTGAGGATCTCGCGCACAAGCCAGTCAACGCCGGCGAAGCTCAGCTCGACGACGACCGCCCCGTTGCTCCACTCGTCGACCACCCGCCGCGCCTCACGCGCCCACCGCGCCCGCTCGGGCGAGACCCACACGCGGGCGCTGCGAGACGCCTCGACCTCGCCGGTTCGCAGCCAGCCGTCGACCTCGGCCGCGGGATCGACCTCCGGCCGCGGTTCGAACTTCTCGTCGGTGACCGTCACCGACTTGATGCGGTCCAGGCGGAAGTGGCGCATGCCATCGCGCTCGGGATCGAATGAGGCGACGTACCAGCCCTCGCGGCCGTTCGTCAGGGCGTAGGGCTCGACCCTCCGCGACGAGATTTCGTCCTCGTTCTCCTTGTAGTACTCGAGCTCGATCATTCGCCGCGCGACGATCGCCTTGGAGACGAGCCGGGCGACGTCGGAGTCATCGCCGGAGGTCGGCGCCACCTGAAGGCCCTGCTCCATCGGGTCCTCGCCGAGCGCCGCCACGATCTTCGTGCGCGCAGAGGTGAGGGACCCCTCGGGGATGTGCTCGCCGATCAGGTCGATCGCCGCGACCAGCGCCTTTGCCTCGACGGGCAGCAGGCGGGCCGGGCGGTCGAAGTTGTCGCTGTAGGGCTCGGGGTCGACCTCGATCTCCCCCTCCTCCTCCTTGATCTCCGCATACAGCACGTAGGAGCCGCCGCCGAAGTTGACGACGTTGAGGACATTGATGTCCTCACGCAGCTCCTCCTCGCTCAGCTGCAGGCTCTCACACACGTCGTTGATCGAGACGCGCTCGCCGGCGCGGCCCGCCTTGATCAGGATGCTCGCGAGCGTCACCAGGCGCGCGAACCGCTCGGGACGGATCGCCGCCTCGCTGCGGCCGGCGCCGTCGCCGTCCGCGCTGCCCGAGCCACGCCGCGAGCGCGGGCGGGCCGGCGCGCTGCGGCTCGCCGCGGAGGCGGCCGCGGGCGACGCACGGCGGCGAGGCTTGCTCGGAGTGCCATCGCCGTGGCGCTCCTCCAACAGCTCCAGGCGCTGCTGGAACTCGCTCGTCAGCTCGTCCGGACCGAGGAGCCTCGCGTGCACGCCGAGGCCGAGCACCCAGGAGACGATGCCCCGCAGGCTCGAGTAGCTCGTGAGGAAGACCTTGTCGCCCTCCTCGACGCTCGCGCCCGCGTGCGGTCCGCCGTCGAGGTGGGGCTCCGCGTCCCGGATCTCGCCGTAGCGCCCGAAGTGGCGTTCGACCTGCCACGCGATCCGCTCGGAGATGAGCATCTCGGCGATGCCCCGCTCCTCGCCGAGCTGCCAGTCGGCCCGGCTTGCATAGCCTCGCGGGTCGAAGTCGGCCGGCCGGTGGAAGTCGTGCTCTGCCTTGGTCGCATAGGACACCTTCCCGCGGATGCGCGAGAGGCGGAACACGCGGATCGCCTTGCGCTCGTGCGCGTGGCCGAGCAGGTAGAACTGGCCTCCCTGGAAGAGCAGGTGGTAGGGGTCCACACGGCGCGAGCCCACCTCGTCTCGCTCCATCGTGTAGTAGTCAAAGACGATCGTCTTGTTGCGGAAGATCGCGGTCTCGACCTTCGCCAGGCGCGCCGAGAGGTCGTGCCCGCCCGCCGAGGCCGTGATGCCGAGCGCGACCGAGCGCTGCTCCGGGGCTTGCAGCGGGCTCGGGCGCCCCCAGGTGATCTGCTGGAGCGCGAGCCGCAGCGGCTCGGCGTACGCGAATTCACCGTCGAGCAGGCTCAGCGCCGTCTGCAGGGCCGCGAGCTCCTTGTCGGTGAACGCGATCGGGGGCAGATGGAAGTTCTCGGGGCGCAACGAGTAGTTCTCCTGCTCGGCCGCGCCGTCGGTCGGCCGCTCGACCGTCAACTGGATGCGCAGCGATTCGAGCTCTGACCGGTCGGCGTAGAAGCGACGGGCGAAGGCGTCCTCGTTCATGCCGCTGTAGCCCTCGACGTCGCGCCGGATCTCCACTGCGGTGACGGGCCGCCGCTCCGCCATCAGGTAGGAGATCAGCGACAGCTGGCGGATCAGCTTCTCGGTGTCCTTTGCCATCGGCCCTCAAAGATAGAAGCCGACGGCGAGATGGATGCTCTGCAGCGGAAGCGACGCTTCGCTATTTGCGCGTTTTCAGGCTGCTTCGCGGGCCGGCTCCGGCGGCCGGGCGATCTCCCGCCTGTCCTCGCCGCCATCCGCGTCGCCGCGGCCTGCGAAGAAAGCGCCGGCGCCGAGCGCCCGGTCGAACCCCGACCAGCGACGTCCCGGTGCGAGCTCCTTTTCGAGCCGATCGAAGCTGCCGAGCCGCCCGCCGAGGTTGTCGATCATATGCACGAGGGTGGCCTCGCGCGTACACGGCACGACCGGGCTGCCGTGCTCGAGCGTGCCGTGGTGCGAGAGGATGATGTGCCCGAGCGCCTGCGCGAGCTCGGCCGGGAAGCCGTCGATGTCCTCGATCGCTCGCCGCATCCGGTAGTACCCGAGGGCGATCTCACCGTGCAGCCTGCCGGCGTCGGTGAGGTCGATGTTCCTCGGATCGTCCGTGTAGGCCTCGAGCTTGCCGATGTCGTGCAGCAGCGCGCCCGCGACCGCGACGTCGCGGTCGATACCCCCGAACGTGGCGCTGATCGCGCTCACGGCCTGGGCGACCCCGAGACAGTGCTCGAGCAGCCCGTGCCGGTAGGCCTGGTGGTAGTACTTCGCAGCGGGGGCGACGCGGTAGGCCTCCCACAGCTCCGAGCTCTCGCCGAACACACGCTCGAGCAGTTGGCCCAGGTGCGGCTCCTGGATCGTGTCCAGCAACTCGCGAACCTCCCCTTCCAGATGCTCGACCGCGCGCGCCGGCCCGTCGAGCAGGTCCTCGGGAGCGTAGCTGTCGGGGCTCGCCTCCTCCAACCCACGCAGGTTGATCTGCGGACCGAAGCGCGGATGGACGGTGTAGCGGCCGTGCACTCGCACTGCCGCACCGGCGCATGCGAGCTCCTCGACCTCGCCGAGCTCCTCCCAGACCATGCATGCGACGGCGCCGGTGCGGTCGCCCAGCTGCAGCCGCAGGTAGTCGCCGCCATCGCGTCGCTGGCGGCGCTCGGACTCGCGCACCAGGAGCACCTGGTCGATCTCCATGCCGTCGATCAGCTCGTTCAGGAGCATGGGTTGAAGGTAGCCGTGGTTGCGGACGGCACGCTACGCCGGCGCGCGCTCGAAGAACGCCCTCACCTTCTCCGCTGCGCCGCGCAACATCGCTTCGCGCGTTCGCAGTGTGGCACTTCCGACGTGGGGCAAAAGGATGGTGCGCGGGGCGGATAGCAGCCGCTCGGACGGCCGCGGCTCGTCCTCGTAGACGTCGAGCCCGGCCGCGAAGAGCCTGCCGTCGTGCAGCGCCTCGGCGAGGGCTTCTTCATCGATCACCCCTCCACGAGCGGTGTTGACGAGCACCGCCGTTTCCTTCAGCAAGCCGACCCTGCGCCGGTCGATGAGATGGTGGGTCGACTCGCTCAAGGGCACGTGGACGCTCACGATGTCGCTGGCGGCGAGCAGCTCGTCCAGGTCCTCGACCCACCCGGTCGCGCTCGTGGCACGCCGCGTGTGATGGAGCACGTTGATGTTGAAGCCCGAGGCTCGCCGTGCCACCGCCTGGCCGATCGAACCGTAGCCGACGAGCCCAAGCGTGACGCCGTGGACGTCGCGGCCGAAGTCCTCCTCGATGAAGCGCCAGCCGCGCCACGACCCGGCGCGCAGCTTCGCCTCGGCGTCATGCATCAGACGCGATGCGGCGATGATCAGCCCGAAGGCGACGTCGGCAGTCGTCTCCACGAGCCCCTCGCCGGCCGTGAGCACGTGAATATCGCGTGCCGCGGCGGCGACATGATCGACCGCGTCCGAGCCGGCGCCCGCGACGGCGATCACGCGCAGGGCCGGCATCCGCGCCTGCACGGCCGCGCCGACGCTTTGCGTCGGAGCGCAGATCAGTGCCTGCGCCTGCGCGTCCGAGCCCGGCTCGCCCTCGATCAGCTGATGCGCTGACAGCGGGTCCAGGCATCCGCTGAGAATCGGCGTGGCGAGAAGGATCCGTGCCATTGCAGCTGCGTCGAGGCTGCGACCGCCCTACGGCTGAAGGCGGTGCGGGCCGCGATAGAGGAACGTCACCTCGCGGACGTTGTCCTGACCCAGCAGCTGCATCAGCAGGCGCGTGAGCCCGAACCCGAAGCCACCGTGTGGCGGGGCGCCGAAGCGGAAGAAGTCAAGGTAGTACTGGATCGGGCCGGTCTCGACGCCCTTGTCCCTCGCCTGCGCCAGCAGCTGCTCGTAGCGGTGCTCGCGCTGGGCGCCGGTCGTGAGCTCGATGCCGCGCCAGAGCAGGTCGAAGCTCTTCGTCAGCGTCGGCTGATCAGGATGGCGCATGTGGTAGAAGGGTCGTACCGCCGTCGGGTAGTCGGTCACGAACGCGAACTCGTGTCCGTGCTGCTCCTTGATAAGTGCCGACAGCGCCCGCTCGCTTGCCGGGTCCAGGTCGTGCTCGGCGCCCGGCGCGTCATGCCCGTTCTCGCGGAGCAGCTGCTTCGCGTCGGCGAGCGCGACCCGGGGGAAGGGGACGACTGGCACCACCACCTCGCTGCCGAAGGTCGCCTCTATCTGCTCCCCGTGCGTCTCCTTGACCCGGGCGAGCACATGCTCGAGCCATCGCTCCTCGAACGCCATCACGTCCTCGTGCGAGTCGATCCAGGAGATCTCGACGTCGACGCTCGTGAACTCCGTGTCGTGGCGTGAGGTGAATGAGGGGTTCGCCCGGAACACCGGGCCGATCTCGAACACACGGCCGAACCCGGCGGCCATCGCCATCTGCTTGTAGAACTGGGGCGACTGCGCCAGATAGGCCACGCGGTCGAAGTACTCGACCCTGAAGAGCTCTGCTCCAGACTCGCTGGCGGAGCCCATGAGCTTGGGCGTGTGCAGCTCGATGAACCGCTGCTCCCGCCAGTGTTCGCGCATCGCATGCTCGGCCGTCGTCTGCACGTCGAAGATCAGCCGCCGCTCCGGCCGGCGCAGGTCGAGGTAGCGCCAGTCCATGCGCTTGTCGAGGGCCGAGTCGGCCGCGATCGGCAGCTCGGGCTCGGCGAGCGACTCAACCTTCAGATCCTCCATCCGGAGCTCGAGGCCAGCGAGTTTGACGCGCTCGTCCGCGACCACGGTGCCGGTCACGCTCACCGCCGACTCGGCCGTCAGCGCGGTGATCGCCTCGTTGAGCTCGCTGGGTGGCTCCTGCTTCGCCAGGACGGCCTGCGCGAGTCCCGTTTCGTCGCGCAGGATAACGAACTGCGTCCGCTTCTGGTCGCGCACGGCCTGGACCCAGCCGCGGACCGTCACCCGCTCACCCACCCTCTGGCTCAGCTCGGCGATCGGCGTCCGTGTCACGGCGAGGACCCTACCCGAGGCGGCGAGCCTCGCCACCGTACGTCGCCCTTCGCGGCGACCGGTTCGCTTCGCTCACCGCGTCTCTGGGGCCAGCTCGACCTCCACCGCGAACGCCTCGTCCTCGACGGGCTCGAGCAGCTCGATCGCTCCCGCCGCCAGCAGGTCCTCCGACCCGAGCTCGAGCGCCCGCAGGCGACGAGCGGTGTCGCGCACCACCACCCGCCGGACGGGCGCGCGCATCGGGCGGCGAGCCTGGGACTTTGCCTTGCGCACCTCTCGCAGCACGTCCGCTGTGACCGCGAGCGCCATCTCCTCGCCGTTGCGATCGGCGCCCGCCGCGGCACCCGCGAGCTCGGTGGCGTCCGGCCACGGCGCCCGATGCACCGAGCCCTGCTGCCACCACGACCACACCTCCTCGCTGACGAACGGCAGGAAGGGAGCGAACAGACGCTGGAAGGCCGAGAGAGAGAGGCGCAGGGCCAGGCTCACGGATGCGGCCGCCTGCGGCGAGGTGTCATAGCGGCGCCCCTTGACGAGCTCGAGGTAGAAGTCGCAGTACCACCAGAAGAACTCCTCCGTGTGCTCGAGCGCCCGCGCGTAGTCGTACTCCTCGAGCCTCGCCGTCGCATCGGCGACTACCGCAGCCAGCCGCGCGAGCATCGCGCGGTCGAGCGGATGCGTGACGGTCTCGCCCTCCGGCGGAAGATCGGCGAGTGCAAACTTGGAGGCATTCAGCAGCTTGACGGCGAGCCGTCGCCCGACCTTCATCTGCTGCGGATCGAAGGCGGTGTCGGTGCCCGGACGGCCCCTGGCTGCCCAATAGCGCACGGCGTCGGCTCCATGCTCCTCAAGCAGGTGCATCGGCGTGACGACGTTGCCCTTTGACTTGGACATCTTCTTGCGCTCCGGGTCGAGCACCCAGCCGGAGATCGCGGCGTTTCGCCACGGCAGCACGTTGTAGTCGAGCTGCGAGCGCAGGATCGTCGTGAACAGCCAGGTCCTGATGATGTCGTGTGCCTGCGGGCGCACGTCCATCGGGAAGACGCTTTCGAACAGCTCGTCGTCCGCGCCGGCTTGCCCGGCGATCTGGGGCGTCAGCGAGGAGGTCGCCCAGGTGTCCATCACGTCGGGGTCGCCGGAGAAGCCGCCCGGCCTGCCGCGCTGCGCCGGCTCGTAGCCATCGGGCACGTCGGTGGAGGGATCGACGGGAAGCTGCTCCTCGCGCGCGAGCATCGGCTCCTCGTGCACGACGTCCCCGCTCGCATCGAGCGGATACCAGAGCGGGAACGGCACGCCGAAGAAGCGCTGGCGGCTGATGTTCCAGTCGCCGCTCAGCCCCTGCACCCAGTCCTCGAAGCGCGCCCGCATGTAGGGAGGGTGCCAGCTCAGTTCTCGGCCCCGCGCGATCAGCGCCTGGCGATGGTCCATCGTGCGAATGAACCACTGGCGACTCGTGATGATCTCTACCGGCCGTTCGCCCTTCTCGAAGAACTTCACCGCATGTGTCACCGGCTGGGGCTCGCCGACGAGATCGCCTGACTCCTCGAGCAGCTCGACGATGCGCCGGCGCGCCTGGTTGACCGTCCTGCCCTGCAGCTCGCCGTAGCGGGCGCGGGCCGTCTCGACGTCGACCGACTCCCACCCCGGGGTTCCCCAGGGGACCTCGAGCAGCCGACCGTCGGGGCCCAGAACGGAGCGCACCGGCAACCCGAGCTCGCGCCACCAAACGACGTCGGTGAGATCGCCGAACGTGCACACCATCACGAGGCCCGTGCCCTTCTCGGGGTCGACGAGCTGGTGGGTGAGCACCGGGACACGCGTGCCAAAAAGCGGCGTCAGCGCCTGCTTTCCCAGCAGCTCGCGGTGGCGTTCGTCGTCGGGGTGCGCGAGCAACGCCACGCAGGCCGCGATCAGCTCCGGTCGGGTCGTGTCGACCAGCGCCTGCGCCGGCGCGTCCGCGATCGCGAAGCGCACCCGGTGCATCGCGCCCGGCCGCTCGCGGTCCTCCAGCTCTGCCTGGGCGACCGCGGTCTGGAAGTCGACGTCCCACAGGGTCGGCGCCTCCAGCTGGTATGCCTCGCCGCGCGAGAGCAGGCGCAGGAACGAGCGCTGCGAGATGCGCTGAGCGAGCTCGCCGATCGTCGTGTAGGTCATCGACCAATCGACCGACAGGCCGAGCCGGCGCCACAGCTGCTCGAAGGCCTGCTCGTCGGTCTTGGTGAGCTCCAGGCAGAGCGCCACGAAGTTCGGCCGCGACACGGCGACCGGCTCGTGCTCGGCGGGCTCGGCCGGTGCCTTGAAGTCGGGGTCGTAGGGGACGAGCGGATCGCAGCGCACGCCGAAGTGATTCTGCACGCGCCGCTCGGTCGGCAGGCCGTTGTCGTCCCAGCCCATGGGGTAGAAGACCTCCATGCCCCGCATCCGCTGGTAGCGCGCGATCACGTCGGTGTGCGTGTAGGAGAAGACGTGCCCGACATGCAGCGAGCCGCTGACCGTCGGCGGCGGCGTGTCGATCGCGTAGACGCGCTCGCGGGAAGCCTCACGGTCGAAGCGGTAGGCGCCCTGGCGATCCCAGATCTCACTCCACTTCTCCTCCAGGCCCTCGAGCGTCGGCCGCTCTGGCACGCCGCCGCTGCCGGAAGCCGCAGGCTCGCTGTCGGGCTGCGGACGTTTCTCGGTTTTGGACGTCGGTATTGCGGGCAAGCCGTTGATCGTAGCCGCCGCGCAAGCAACGCCGCCGCCCGATCTCCGGAGGGCTGAACATGACGACGAAATCGCGGAATACTTCCATGAGAATCTCCTCATAAACGTGCATCGGGTTCGGCTCGATATAGAGTCCGACGGAGGGCAAGAACCAGGGTTTGAGGAGCGCGGGATGAGGTCTGGGGAAGCGGTTTGAGCCTGTTCGTGAAGAAGCTCCTGGCCGTGGGGACCGCAGTGGCGGCCCTCGGAGCCTTGATCGGCCTCTACGTCGCAGACTGGGCCACGAGCTTCCCCAAGACGGTCGCCGCCGGCAGCGCGCCGGCCAACAGCGTCGGCGCCAGCCTGACGCTCGAGACCGTCGCGTCGATCGGGCCGAAGCTCAGCCCCTCGCACGCGAGCTGGGTCTCCTACCTAGTCCGCTCGGGCGGGCAGTGGGTGCACAGCACCGACTACACGGTGCCGGCCAACTCGATCGTCCACGTCACGATCTACCAGTTCGACACGCCCACCGGTCTGCGCAACCCGTTCCTCTCGCAGGTCCAGGGGACGATCGGCGGGACCGAGACGATCGACGGCAAGACGACGAACGCGGTGGAACCCGAAGAAGCATCGCACACGTTCGCGGTGCCCGAGCTCGGCGTGTTCGTGCCGCTTCCGGGCGTGCCCGAAGAATCCAAGCACCTCTGCGAAGAAGCGCCGTGCGAACCGTCGACGATGGACCACCGCACGGTGACGTTCAGCTTCCGTACCGGCAAGAAGGGGCGCTACCACTGGCAGTGCTTCGTGCCGTGCGGCGCCGGCTGGTACTTCGGCAATGGAGGGCCGATGCAGACCCTGGGCTACATGGACGGATTCATCAATGTGGTCTAGCCGATGAGTGAACCCAACCACGCCAGGCGCTTCGGCGTCATCTGGGTGGTTGCGTCGCTCGTCGCGACGCCGCTCGTGATCGTGCTGCTCGGGCCGATCCTGCCGCCGGGCAACGCAAGCGAACAGGCCTCGGGGCAGA
>DATMQG010000074.1:0-2183 GCA_035566835.1 Solirubrobacteraceae bacterium | reverse complement strand
AGAGGCATCATCATCGCCCAGGGCCTGCCTGGCTTCAAGCGCGCCGGCACGCTCATGTCAGGCCAACTCCCGCACCTCCGCCTCCGCCTGCTCCAGCCAGTACGGCATGTTCATCTCACGGTACATCGTCGTCGCGGTCGTGAGGTGCTCGTGCGCTTGCTCGCGTTGGCCGGTGCGCCGGTAGAGCTTGGCGAGGCCGAGGTGGCAGTGGGCGATGAGGGGGCGCATGCCGCGGGGTTCAGCCAGCGCCAGTGCCTTCCGATAGTAGGCCTCCCCGCTCACGGCGTCGAACCGATCGGGATGGGTCGCGATGTCGCCGAGCAGGTGCAGCGCATGGGCGGCGACGCCGTGGCGAGACTGAGACTGAGAAGATTTGACGGCACGTTCACCCAGACTCTGCGCCTCATCGAGCCGGTTGAGCAGTAGCGCGGCACGACCAAGCGTGCCGTAGGGAACGAGTCCCCGCGCCGCGTGACGCTCGAGGAGCTCCTCGCCCTCGCGGAGCCGCGTCAGCGCCTCGCTCCACTCGCCGAGCTGCGCCAAGGCCCAGGCGGAGAAGGCGAGCGCGGTGGGAATGTTGAGGACGGCGTTCCCGAACGCAGCGATCCCACGCTCGAGCAGTGAGCGCGCCATCGTCCAGTCACCCTTTCGGAGGTGGAGCTGGCTCGCGGCGAGGTAGGCCTCACCAACGTGACGCTGCGTCGGCTCGGCAACCCGGAACATCTCGGCCTCGTACTGGGCCGCCTCGGCGAATCGGCCGAGTTCGGCGAGGCTGAAGACAAGCCAAAGGCGATTGTAGAGCATCGGTGTGACGCCGAACCCGAAACCCTCGTGGACCCAGTCGGCGGGTAACGCTGCGAGGTTATCGGTGGCCAGCTCGATTACCCGAGCGTAATCGCCCCGATAGAAGTGGGGCTGCGCGAGAAAGGTCGTGGCGAGGATGCGGACTCTTACGTCCCCGACGCGCGCGGCAATCTCCAGCGCGCGCGTGCCGGTGACCAGCGCCTCGTCCAGCTCGCCGAGTATCGCGTGGACGTTCGTCATCGCCGCGCAGACGCGGCTTCGGCGGCCGTCGTCGTTCAACCGCTCGGCGAGGGGTTCGGCCTCACGCAGGCGCTCCAGCGCCTGCCGGACCTCACCGAGTAGGTTCAACAGCACCGGCCGAAGCTCGAGGCGGATGTCGACGCCTTGCTCCAGCGTGGACGGGCTCTCCGGCAGCGCCGCGAGAACATCCAGCGCCTGCTCGAACCAGACCCGGGCCTCCGGGAGCGCCGACCGCGCGGTCGCCTTGAGGCCAGCCTGGCGGAGATAGTGCACCGCCTTCTCCTGTAACTCGCCTCGGACGGCGTGATGGGCGAGCCGCTCGATCTGTTCGCCGAGGCGATCGCGATGCCGCCTCTCGATGGCCTCGACGACCCGCGCATGCAGTTCGCGGCGCCGCTCTTGCAGAAGCCCCCCGTAGGTGACCTCGTGCGTCAGTGCGTGCTTGAAGGTGTATTCGACGTCCGGGAACATCTTCGTCTCATAGACGAACTCGGCGGCCTGCAGGTGATCGAGCCCGCGTCGGAGCGCATCGTCGGGCAACTCGGCGATCGCCTGGAGCAGTGCGAACGGCACGTCTTTGCCGACGACGGCGGCGACCTGGAGAAGGCGTTTGTCCCCCGGAGCCAGCCGGTCGACACGCGCCGCCAACATCACCTGAACGGTGGCCGGAACCTGGATCGTCTGGACCGGTCCCGTAAGCCGATACCGGCCGCGCTCGCCCGCGAGCGCCTTCGTCTCCACCAGCGTCTGGACCGTCTCCTCCAGGAAGAACGGGTTCCCGCGGCGGACGAGTAGCTGCTTGAGCGGTCCCAGCCCGGGGTCGTCGCCCAGGAGCGCCTTCAGTAGCTCCCCGGCGCTCTCCGCCGGCAGCACATCCAGCCGCATCTGGCTGTAGTACGTCCTGCTGCCCCAGGTGTGTTGGTACCCGGGACGGTAGTTCACGAGCAGCAGCACGCGCGCCGAGCCGAGGCTCTCGACCAGCCCGTCGAGCAGGGCCTGCGTCTCGCTGTCGATCCAGTGAAGATCCTCGAAGATGACCAGAAGTGGCTGCTCACGCGCTTCCCGTAGCAGCAAGCCTTTCACGGCGTCGAGCGTGCGCCGGCGCCGTTCCGCCGGGTCGAGCGTTTGCCACGCGGCGT
>DATMQG010000073.1:0-16006 GCA_035566835.1 Solirubrobacteraceae bacterium | reverse complement strand
AGCGCGTTCAGCCGCACGAGACGTTCGGCGCGGAGCGCCGCGGCGACCTTCACGTCCAGCTCGCGCAGGTCAAGCGGCTGGCTCTGGAGCCACGCGATCACATCGCGCTCGGCGAGCCGGTACTCGCCCTCGTTGTCGAGCTCGACCGGTACCACGGCGCGTGTCTTTGCTGGCAGCTGCGGCAGGACGTCCGCCTTCAGCCGGCGCACGAAGCAGCGCGACCGCAGGTGCCAGTGCAAGCGCAGATGCGCATCGGCGCCGCGGAAGCGCTTGCCGAACTGCACCCCGGAGCCGAAGTCTCCGAGCCGTCCCAGGATCCGCAGCTGGGATATGAGCTCGGCCGGGCGGTTCAGAACCGGCGTTCCCGTCAGCGCGAGGACCAGGCCATCTCGGGATACGCCCGCGGCAAGCCTCTGCACCGCCTGAGTGCGCTTCGCGGCGGCGTTCTTGCAGTAGTGGGACTCGTCCAGCACGAGCGCGCGGGGCCCAAGCGCACGAAGGCCCTCGAGCCGCGACGCCACGATGTCGTAGTTGACGACCGTCACGTCGGCCGCTGGAATTGGAGCTCCCGCGCCACCCCCGGTTAGTGCCTGGCTCGAGCGTCCGGGCAGCCACCGTTCCAGCTCGCGCATCCAGTTGAGCTTGAGGCTGGCGGGGCATATGACGATCCCCGGATAAGCGCCGTCCAGCTCGAGCGTCGCGATTGCCTCGATCGTCTTTCCGAGCCCCTGCTCGTCGCTGAGAAATGCCCTTCGCTGGGCGAGCAGATAGCTGACACCCGCGCGCTGGAACGGCTTCAGCTCGCCCCCAAGGCCGTCCACGACCAGCGCGGCGTCGGTGGCGGCGGACAGCGACACGAGCCCGGCAGCGCGCGCATGCTGCTCGCGAATCTCCTGCAGAAGGGCAAGCGTTCCCGGCTCCACCCACACGTCGTGCGCGGCGAGGAAATCGTCCAGTTCGGGCACGCAGAAGGGATCCGCGCGGATCGCTGGTAGCCGCGCGTGCTCGCGACCGCCACCGTGTCGGGGGACATCGCGCACGAGCGCGCCTCGCATCTTGGCGAACTCCGCGAGCAGGCCCGGCGCGTGGCCGGGGGCGAGCACGAACGTGGCGTCCTCGTCGATGCTCGACCCTTCGAGCACGGCGGGCGGCGGCGGGCGCCCGTCCCTCAACGCCCCGACGCAGCGCTTGGCGGCAGGGCTCATCCACCCCTCGAGCTGCCCATCGATCAGGCGCCAGGACTCGAGCGTCAGTGGGAGCGTCGCGCCCCCAGCAGCACTCGCGGCGCGCTCGCGGATCGCCCGCGGGAGGCGGGCGAGCTCCCCGAGGAGGACGAACAACGGCTCCTCCTCGCCGCCGTCGACTTCAACGTGCCCGCGCCAGGTGGTGGCTCGCTCGAGCCAGCTCGTGACGCGCGGGTCGACGCTCACGTCCTCGAGCCGGTCGAGCAGCTCGACGAGCAGATCGGCGTCCTGCTCGACGGCAGCTAGCCCGAGCGTCCCGACGGGGCCGTCGAGGGCCCGCAGGCCGGCCTGGCCGGCGAGCACCCGCGCCAGGGGAGCGCGCTCGGCTGCCACGAGGATCCAGTGCTCGCCGCGACGGTCGCGCCGGAAGGCCGCGTCGTACTCTCCATTGGGGTCGTGTCCGCCTGGTGGATTTCGGCCGGAGGATCGATCGTCGCCATCGACGCGTTCGGCCTGTGCGCTCAGCGCACGCCGTGCGATATCCGTGAGCTGTATCCCGCCGTTGGGCGGGCGCATCCGCTCGATGAGCCGCGCCGCACCCTCGTCGACTGGTATGAGCGCTCGCCCGATGGCCGGTAACACGTGGGCCTCGGGATGCTCGAGCAGCGCCGCGACGGAATCTCCGGCCGCGTCGGTGGCGAAGCTGAGCCACCAGTTCTCGTCCGCTCGCGCGAGGTCGACCAAGCACTCGCGGCCGCTGCGCCTGCGACGCAGGCGCTCGATCGCCCGGGCCAAGCTCGGATCAATGTCGGGCTCGCCGGGCAGGCTCGAGAAGAGGCGCGCAAGCGCCTCCGACTGATCCGGCTGAAGCGGAACACACCAAACGCGCTCGACTGGATCCCAGCGTCGCCCCGGGATCGCCCTCAGGAGCAGACGCAGGCGCTCGTCGTACGCGAAGCGCAGCACGGCCTCGTCACGGGCCAGCGCGGCGGAGAATGGGGCCGGGGACACGGCCGGTCACGATAGGCCCCCGTGAGGATGTTTGGGGCCGCGCGAGCAGTCCTCAGTCGACAACGCGGTACGCTTTCAAGTCGCGAGGAAGAGGAGAGTCGGTGATGCAGCCCGTGTTGTTCCGGGACCGTCCGCGGCCCGTCCAGATCGTGCTTGGTGGCGTCATTCCGGCCGTGTTCGGCGCCGCAGCGGGAGTGCTGGTCGGCACTTCCACCGGCGGCTACTGGGCGCTCGCAGCGGTCGTCTCAATCGGAGGCTTCCTCGCCGGCTTCGAGCACCAGGATGGATGGGGAGGCGCCGATCGCGGCCTGGTAGGAGGGGCGATTTACGGCATCGCTCTGCTGAGCGCTCACGCGATCGCCGGCACTCACGCAAAGGTCTCGCTGGGGAGCTTTCCTCCGTTCCTGGCTGTAGTCACCGCGATCCTCGGCATGCTCCTCGGGGCGCTGGGAGGGCGGCTGGCCCGCGCCCAGCGCGAGCGCAGAGAGGGAGCACCGGCGCCGGAGAACCTCGAGAACATCGACGTCTGAGCCCGAGCAGGGGCACGCCTGTCGCCGGCGCGGGCGCCAAGATTCAGCCGCAAATGCCCGTCCCCGGCTGCATGATTCGAAGCGCAACGCCCGCAGATGCGACGGCGGTCCTTGCGCTGTGGAGCGCGGCGGAGGTTCCAGCGGGCGTCAGCGACACGCCGGAGGGCCTCGCAGCCCTGCTTGCCGCCGACCGCCGCGCGCTGCTGATCGCCGAATCTGACGGCAGCGTGATCGGGTCTCTCATCGCCGTCTGGGACGGGTGGAGGGGCAGCTTCTACCGCCTCGCGGTGCACCCCTCGCGCAGACGCGAGGGGATCGCAACCGCACTCGTGCGCGAGGGCGAGCGCCGGCTGCAAGAGCGCGGCGCGTTGCGTCTGACGGCGATCGTCGCCGACGACGAGAAACTCGCGCTCGAGTTCTGGCGGGCGGCCGGATACGAGCGACAGCCCCACCGCGCGCGCTTCCTGCGACATCTGAGCAGTGACGCTGTCAGCTAGGCAGCTTTCGATAGGCCCGTTCCGGCAGGCTGTGTTCAACGAGGCCAGCCGGGGTCGCGCCGTTGGGTGCCCCGCGGCGGGACACGCCGGCGACAGGCGTGGGAGGATCGGGGCATGGATGCGGGGCTGCAGAGGCGCGTCGCCGGAAACGAGGCGCTGTTCCGAGAGGTCAACGAGGCGATCGAGCGGGGGCAATGGCCGGGCGAAGAGGATTCCCCCGCTGCCTTCCGTTGCGAGTGCGCGCGCCTCGACTGCAACAAGCTGGTTTCACTGACGCCGCGCGAATACGCGCGCGTGCGAGCAACCCCGCGCCGCTTCTTGGTCATGCCCGGTCACGAGGTCAAGGAGCTCGAGACGGTCGTCGAGACCGGGAACGACTACATCGTGGTGGAAAAGCGCGACGAGGCAGGGCGGCTAGCAGAGGCTAGCGACCCTCGCACCTGAAGGACCCGCTTCGCCGGTTGCGTCGAAGAGCTCGAACCGCAGGCGCACCTCGAGCCCTCCCGAAGAGCGCGTCAGGAGCGTAAGGCCGTCGCTGAACTGCGCCATCCACCCGAGACCGAGGCCCAATCCCCGGTTCTCGCTCCGTTCGGCGCGTAGTCCGACTCCTTCGTCCGCGATCAGGATCCAGAGTTCGCCGGGGAGCACCGCCGCCGTGACCTGGATCTCGCCCTTCTCTCCCTCGTAGGCGTGCAGCACCGCGTTGCTGACGGCCTCGGAGACCACCAGCCGAATGCCTTCGAGCTGCTCCCCAGTCGCTCCCGCCCTGATTGCAAAGGCGCTCAGCTCCGTTCGCGCGCGAGGAACAGAGTCCGGCACAGCCGGATAGCGTTCGTTGAGGCTCTCGACGGCGTTGGCGCTTTGCATCCGTCCTGAACTACCCATTCCGCCGCGATCCGAATCAGGAACGAGATGCCATGCGCGAGCCGCCGACTCCGGCCCGGGACCGACCGGACTCAGTCGGGAGAGTCCGAATATAGACTTGCCTTAGTGGACTTCAGTATCACCCGACATGCTGGCTGGGCGGCCCCCGACGATGCGCTTGACATGCTGTGGGAGCGGCTTGGTGCCCGTCGCGAGGACGCGGCCTTTGCCAAGACTGGCGCCGAAATCAGGGCGACGTTGGGGAACGATGCTCCGAGTTCGATCGACCGTGAAGAACGCGAGGAGGTCGGGCGCATAGCGATCCTGGAGATCGTGCGGGACGTCTGTGAACGGGCGCCTGAGCTCTCCTCGGACTGGTTCGCGGTTCGCGCCTATCGCTAGGCGGCGTGAAGAGACTCCGACTGCGGTGACGACGAAGCAGCGGGACGAGCGAGCAGCGCCGCTCCCGCGATCACGGTCGCAAAGGCCAGGATCCGAAGCACTCGCAGACCGCCCTCGGGCAGTGTCTCGTTCAGCAGCACCGGTCCGGCCGCGATCGGCAACGCGTTCGTAAGCAGCGTCGCGATCCCGGCGATGGTTAGCGCCGCGCCACGTTGGTAGCCGACCTGCAGCAGGGACGTGCCCAGCACGTATCCGAGGATGGCCCCCGCGGCGAACGCCACTCGTACGCCTCCCTGGGTGGCGAGCTTGGTCGAGATGTCACCGCAGGAGAACAGCAGGCCGCCTGCGATGCCAGATGCCGTCGCCGCTCCAAGGAACGCCCGGCCGACGGTCAGGACGAGTGCAGCCGCGACACAGGTGCCTCCGAGCCATAGCGCGCTCTCGACCACCGAGCCCGGTGCGCTCTGATCGCCGCCGCCGATGAGCGAGATCGACAGGAACAGCAGCCCAGCGACAGACACCCCGGCGCCGAGGCCCTCGCGCCTGGTCAGGCGGCGGTGGGCGAGTCGGGCGGACGCGACTGCGAGTATGCCGATTCCGCCGGCTGCGACGCTCTGCACCAAAGCCAACGGCGCCAAGGCCAGAGCCGTCACGTACAACGCGAATCCGCTCGACTCCATCGCGAAGCCCGTCAGCCATGCGCGACTAGAGAGCAGCGCGCGCAGCGACTGGATGGGGCGCCGCAAAGTAAGCGGCGCCAGAACCCCGACCGCGGCATGCTCGCGCAGGTACGCAAGGCTGACGAGCGTGGTCGAGGCGAGCGCGAGCACGAGCGCAACGGCCGTCTTGACGTGAGTACTGGACACCGCCGCCAACGTCTGCACGGGCCTACTCAACACCTTTTCGCCTTCGCGCGAGGAGACGGCGCCGACGCTCAGGCCCGCTCTCGCGTGGCTAACATCGCAGGCGCGTGATTGGGCGGATGTTCATCGGCGCGGCGACTCTCGCAGCCGGCGCTGCGATCGCCGGCTGCGGAGGCGGATCGCACGGCAGAGGGCAGCACGCCGCGGCCCTGGATCCCCCGGTTCGCCGTGCGCCGCGCGCGATCGTGCGTGCCACGCCGGTCGCGGCCCGCACGGCGGCATGTAATCCTCACGCCCCGCCTGAGCGGCAGATCGTGGGGCGGACCTGGTTGTCGGGCTTCATCGTCACCGAGTACTACCCGGTGCCCGAGCGCTGGTTTGACGGAGTCTCGCTGCGCACCCCTGGCACTGGCGCTCGTCACCGCGTCGACTGGCTGTACTCAGCCAACGGCGTGTCGATGGAGGGCGACGGGATCGATACGGGCGGTCGGCACGTGCACATCGCCAACCTGGGCGCCGTCGGCTGGGTCAACTCGCGCGGCGAATCCACGGCTCCGCCTCGGTGCGGGATCCGCTGGAGTCATGGCCCGCCGGCGTGGCGAGCCGGCGGTTGGCGTAATCGTGCCGGCCGCGTTACCTACCCGCTCGCCGCCGGCGGCTGGTCCGACGGCGCCGGTCACTGGGTGGGGGGCTACGGTGGCGCGACGTTCGCCGCGGGGGCTTCGCTGCCGCTGACCTACTACCGCTCCGTGGCAGTCGACCCGAACCTCGTTCCGCGAGGCAGCCGCATTTTCATACCGGCCTATCGCGGCATCAACGGCGGCTGGTTCGTGGCTCAAGACACGGGCGGCGCGATCATCGGCCGCCACATCGACGTCTACCGTCCGCCCACTTCGCAGCCCTTCGGCACAGGTCGCTTGCTGTTGCATGAGCGCGTATATGTCATTCCGCCGGGCGCATAGCCGGCTGAACGGCGGCAGCCGGCGGACACTGACAGAGCGTGAACAGGCAACTCACAGCCCTGCTCGATGAGCTGCGCCGCGAGGGGGTCGAACACGACGAAGGCACGGCTGAGCGCACGGAGCGGCTGCGCAACGTTGAGCCCGACACCGCCCGAGTGCTGGCTCTGCTGGTGCGAGCGACGGCCGCGCGACGAGTGCTGGAGCTAGGCACCTCCAACGGTTACTCGACGATCTGGCTGGCCGACGCCGTGCGCTCTGTCGGCGGGCGGCTGCTCAGCGTGGATGTGGACGCGGAGCGCAGCGCCGTCGCCGCGCAGAACCTCGAGCGGGGCGCCGTACGCGAGCCGGTAGAGCTGCGCGTCGAGGACGCCGCGATGACGCTGCGCACGTCCCCCGAGAGCGCGTGGGACATGATCTTCCTGGACGCGGAACGCTCCGCCTATGCCGGCTATTGGCCCGATCTGCTCCGCGTGCTCAGGCCCGGCGGCCTACTGGCGGTTGACAACGTCCTGTCACACGCTGCGGAGGTCGGCGAGCTCCGGGCGCTAGTGAGCGCCGAGGAGCGGGTCAGCGACGCCGTCGTGCCAACCGGGGCCGGTTTGCTTCTCGTGGTCCGCGAACCGACCGAGCGGATACTGTCTCAGCGATGACGGTTCCAGGGATGACGATGGATCCATCGCGATCGCCAGTCACGGTGGATTGGCCATGGCCGCAGGCTGTCGGCGAATAGCAACCCCGTCGCGAGCACTCCCGCCAGGACGGCGAGGATCAGCAGAATTCCCACGCCTTCGGCCGACAGATTGTTGAGCCCGAGCGGCAAGTCGCCGCCCTGTGACCGGGCGCTCGCCGGCAGCCCGACGCGGTCGCCGGATGCACTCTTCGCGTAGCGCGCCGCCTCGACTCCCCCGGCCGGGCCACCTTCTTCGCCCACCAAAGCGGCGAGAGCGCTGAAAGCGAGCTGATCTCCCATGCCCGCTGTGGCAGCGCCGCAGGTGTGAGTGCGAGCTGTCAGTCGCAGTCTCTTCAGCGCCAGCCTCTCCAAACGCGAAATCCTGCTCACGGGTAGATGCAGCTGCGCGGCGACGGCCTCGGGGCTGAGGGCAATCGCTGCGTTGACCCCGGCGGTCAGTTCAAGGACGCGCCGAAGGTTCACCGGCAGATACCTGAGACACCCTTCCAGGCGCCGCACCGTCGAGAACAGAGAGAGCGCTCCCGCCAGAGCCTGGTCGCGCCGGCTGAGCCCGCCAAGCGCTCGTGTCGCTGCCACTTCCATTGCTACGAGCGGGCCGCCGAAACCACCGCCGAGCAACACCAGCGCGGCGCCCTCCTGCCCACCCGCTCGGTAACCCGTCGCCGCGTCGTTGGTGCTTGTCGATCCTGAGCCTTGGTGGGAAGAGGTCCGGGAGACCGCGCTCACGGTGCTCGTCGCCTGAGCAGGAGCCTGCGAGACGGCTGTGAGGCTCGGCGATGGGACTTTGGGGAGGGTCGGAGCGGGAAGCTTGCCGGCAGAACCGGTGGGGCTGCTGGGAATCGGCGCGGTCGGAAGTTTGACCACGGGCGGTTTCGGAAGCGGCACGGTCGGGACGGTGACCACCGGTGGTTTCGGAATCGGCACCGTCGGGACCGTGACCACGGGCGGTTTCGGAAGCGGCACTGCCGGGACCGTGACCACGGGCGGTTTCGGAAGCGGCACCGACGGGACCGTGACCACGGGCGGTGTCGGAAGCGGCACCGACGGGACCGTGACCACAGGCGGAGTCGGAAGCGGCGGCGTGGAGACCGTGATGCTGGGGACTTCGGGGACCAAGCTCGTCGGGATTCGCGAGAGCGCGCTAACGGTGCTCGTCACCTGAGCAGGAGGCTGCGAGCCGCCTGCGAGGCTAGTCGAGGGGACCGAAGGGACTTCGGGGAGGGTCGGAGCCGGAATCTTGCCCGCAAAACCAGTGGGGCTTTTGGGAATCGACGCGGTCGGCACTTCGACCACGGGCGGTTCGGGAACCGTCGGAACCGTGGCCACGGGCGGCTTCGGAACCGGCACCGTCGGGACCGTGACCGCGGGCGGCTTCGGAGTTGGCACCGCCGGGACCGTGACCGCGGGCGGCTTCGGAGCCGGCACCGCCGGGACCATGACCGCGGGCGGCTTCGGAGTTGGCAGCGCCGGGACCGTGGGCACGGGCGGCTTCGGAACCGGCACCGCCGGGACCGTGACCACGGGCGGCTTCGGAAGCGGCACCGCCGGGGCGATGATCGCGGTGCTCGGGCTCGTCCGGACCCCCACGCCAGTGAGCAATTCCGCCCCAGCCTGCAAGGGTGCGCCCAAAACGCCGAAACCGACGAGGAACGCAGCTAGCGAGAACGCGCAAGCACGCCTGGAATTGATCTTCACGGGTTACGCCATCCCATTGTCCCAAGACGTCTGGTTGACGCCTTAAGACGAGAATTACCCAACTTTGCGCAGATTATGCGTGGCAGCTGGGTTCGGTGGCTTAGCTCGTGGAGCGACGCCCGTCTACAGGCGGAGGAGTATCGAGTGAGGCCTAGTCGGTTTCTAGCTCGGGTCCGAACTGGCGTTTGATCCGCTCGGTCTCTTCGTGATCGAGCGCGACCTCGATCTGCAGGTGGCGTCGTTCGATCCGCTCGATCGCCTGTTCGACGGCCGTGCTCGCGGCCTCCACCGCCGCGTCGCGTTCGGCCCTGGCCGTTCTGCGCGCAACGTAGTAGTACCTTCGCGCCGGATCCGTCTCTGATTCTTCAGCCGCTTCCTGCTCTGCTGCTTCGCGCCGGCTCTTCACGAGCTGAGCCTCTTGGCTGCGCCATTGCTGGAATTCATCCCTCGCCGCCCGCCGGTGCCGCCGCTTTGTGACCTGCGTCATCAGCGCCAGTCGGAGCAGCTCGTACCAGATGGCGATCGCGACGACGTAGATGACCGCAAGCGCCAGCGGCAGCCGGACCGCGACGTCAGCGGCGGTGCGCCACACCTTGGCACCTCCACCCAAGGGCCACTGCTCGTCGGCCACGACGCGCAAGCGCTGGACATCCGGACATCGGAAACACAGCTCTTAATCGGCTGCCTCAGCGGGTGAGTAAAGGTGTGGTCACGGCATTACAGTGCCGCGAGGTCGACCGAGCTCAATCAGAATGAGCACCGGGCGGAGGCTCTTGCGCGTCTGGCCATGCCGCTCGGTAGATGTTTGGCCTGCGGTCCATATCCCTGCGTCCGACCGGCGGCCAGACTCCCAATGACGCATGGCTGGGCTCTGTAATAGAGACCGTCCCCGGTCGTGCGACGCAAGCTATGGTCTACAAGTCGAACGTCCTGGTGGTGGCCAACCGCACCGCTCTGTCCATCGGCCTCGAGGCGGCGCTGCGGGCGCGCATCGAGAACGGACCGGCGAGCTTCACGCTGCTCGTGCCGCTGGGGCACACGCGTGATAGCGCGCAGACGGCACGGAACATGGCCGCACGCCTTTGCGAAGCGGGTTTCGAAGTGCAGGGCCGCGCCGGCGACATCGACCCGCTTCTGGCGGTGCTCGATGTCTGGAGCCCGGCCGAGTTCGACGAAATAATCGTCTCCACGCTTCCGGCGTCGACGTCGCGTTGGATGCGGGTTGACCTGATGCAGCGGATCGAGCGGCACACCGGAGCGCTGGTCCGCCACGTCGAGGCACGCGAGCAGCTGAGCCCGGCCGTCGAGCGACGACTTGCCGGCAGCCGGGTGTAAGCGCATCTGGTCACGTTGCCGTCAACGCGATGCAGCGGACCGGCGTCTGATGACGCAGTCCACAGCCCTCGCGGCGACCGCCAGGTTGCCTCCGTAGTGCTGCTGGCCACGGCCTACAACGGTCGCGTTTCCGGCGGCGCCAACTCCTCGTATACGCCGAGACGCCCTGTCCCGCGAACCGGTGATAGTGTCGCGGCGACAGGCCCGGCGACGGGCCGGGCCGTGAGGGAAGGGGGTCGGTATGGCCGATCGAGTGCTGTTCATCAGTTGGCGTACACCGGTGCGCGGGCGCGAGGAGCGCGGACTTGAGGTCTTCAACGAGACAATGGGCCTTTACGGGCGCATGCAGCAACAGGGCCGCATCGAGAGCTTCGACGTGGTTCTGCTAGGAGCCAGCGGCGATCTCAATGGCTACATCCAGCTACACGGATCGGCCGAGCAGATCGCTGCCGTCCGCGAGGACGAGGAGTTTCAGCGCAACACCATCGAGGCCAGCCTTATCGTCGACGATTTGCGCCAGACCGAAGGTGTCACGAACGACGAGATCGCCCGCCAGATGGGGCTCTATCAGGAGAGCATCGCGCGCGTTCCCCAGACCACCTGACCAGACCCGGATCTCGCCGGCGCCTTGCCTGCCCTGGCATGGCGCCGGGGACCGGCTTGTTACGTCCGCCGGCGCGGGGAGTATTTCTATCCCCGATGGCAGACCATCATCGCGATCCGCAAATCGAGGCACACATCGACTCGATCTCGACCCGCGGGCAGCTGGACACAGATCGGCTCGTGTCGGCAATGCTCCGCCGCTGTTGGCCGGGCGGCGCAAGCGACCGTAGCGTGCCAGCGGCGCTCGAGTGGGTGCGCCGCTGGAGCCCGCGACGCGTCGGGCCTGTTACGCACGCCTGCTCCTGCGAGGTTGGACGCTGTCGCGTCTGCAACTGACGAGGACGCTCCGACCCGATTACGTCGCAGCGGCGAAGATCAAGCCCGTGCTAATCGCGGCATAGGCGCCCGAAGGGCTCGCTCAGCGTCGTCGTCGCGACGCTCCCGCCTCCGTCCTACCTGAAGCGCAAGCGCGCCGAGGGCAAGACCAGACGCGAAGCCCTACGCTGCCTCAAGCGCCACCTCGCACGCACGATCCACCACCTCCTCGCGACGCCAGCCATCGACCCGAACCGACTGCCCTCAATGCCGCGATTTCCGGGAGGTGCTTGACATGGGAGCTACGAACGTAGAGATCGTCAAGCGAGCGGCCGACGCCTTCAACGAGCGGGATGTGGACACTTTTATGGCGATCACAACCCCGGACTTCGAGTGGTTCCCGGCGATGGACCGGCTGCTCGAGGGCGGCAGCTACCGGGGACGCGAAGGGATCGAGGCGTACTTTGAGGTCGTCTCCGGCACGTGGGAGGAGTTCCAATTGCTCCCTGACGAGTTTCGCGATCTCGGTGACCGCGTGCTTTGGCTCGGACGGGTGGAGGCACGCGGACGGAGCAGCGGCGTCCGCGTCGATACGCCGTTAGGGGCAATCGCCGAGTTTCGCGACGGCAAGATGTCGCGCATCCGCGCCTATCTCGATCACGACGAGGCGCTGCGGGCGGCTGGGCACTCTGAGTAGGCGGCGGGAGTTACGAGTCCCCCGCCCACGTAGTCCCATTGAAGTCGTCGCGTCACCAATCCGCGTCGATCGACGGGACAAGGTTCACGTTCGCCGACATGGCCTAGCCCTGTTCGTTTGCGAGGCGTTCGGCGGCAGCACGGGCCTCGTCGACGTCGAGGAACGTCGTTACGCGCGTGACGACGCCCTCGTGCCATATGCCGATCAAAGCTTCTTGCCGTTGGATGTAACCACCGCTGCTGCTGGTGCCAGCCGGGCGGGCTCTCTGGTTGACCACGGTAAAGGTGACGCCATTGCCGAGATCGAGAATCTCCTCAAGCTCGAACTCAAGCTCGTCAAAAGCGCCGAACCACTCCTCCAAGCGTTCCTGTATCGCCGCCGAACCGTCGAGGGTGACCAGCGTCGTCTCCCACACGGCATCAGGTGCGTAGAAGCTCATCAGCGTGTCGAGGTCACGCCGGCTCGCAGCAGCGAAGAGGAGGCGCAAACGCGCGGCCAAGTCGGGGGTCGTGGACTCCTCGGCCATCACGGTGAGTATCCCGGACTCGATTTGCATACGGTCCCGCGCGGCTGAGTCGAAGTCCGGGCTCCATAGATCGAGCGCTCGGGGTCGAGGTTCGCTGAGGTCGTCACGCAGGGTCGCCCTGCGAGCCGAGGCTAAGGTTTGCGAGCGCGCGGTCCTGGTTGCCGCAAGCCACGAGCCTCGTCACTTTGCCATCGCGGAGATAGAGTACGCGCGCTCCCTCGTGCCGAGTTGCCCGATCTCCAGTCCATCCTTTAGCCTTCACGCTCGTGTGGGTGGCGGGCCTGATCGTGCGCGTGATGGTGTCGCGCGACATCGACGAGGCCCGCGCCGTCGCCGAACGGCTTGCCGAGGAACGGGGTAGGCGGTGTCGCAGGCGAACGTGGAGCTCGTGCGAGACGCCTTTCAGGCTTTTGCTACGGAAGGAATCGAGGCTGCGCTGTCCTTCTTCTCGCCTGATTTCGTTTGGTACCCGACTGACCGTTGGCTTGACGCGTCAGCGTACCGGGGGCATGACGGATTACGCACGCTGGACGCCGAGTTCGCTGCCAACTTCGAGGGGTACGGCTATGAGGTCCAGGATCTCCGCGACGCCGAGGATCGCGTGGTCGCTCTCGTGTACATGTCTGGGCGGATCAAGAACTCGGGACAGTCAGTAAGTCAGCCATTGGGCCTCGTCGTTGAGGACTTCCACGACCGCACGCTTGGTCAGGTGCGCGCATTCCCGAGCTGGCGCGAAGCGCTCAAAGCCGTAGGCCTGGCGGAGTAGGTCGGTGTCGTCGGAGAACATAGAGGTCGCGAAGCGAGCTGTGGATGCGTTCAACCGACGCGATGTCGAGGCGCTGCTCAATCTGGGCACCCCGGACCCTGTTCTGTCCTCGCAGCTGCTGGATGCGAGTGCCGACTTTCGTGGGCGTGAGGGCATTGAACGCTTCTACGCAATGCTCAGCGAAAGCTGGGAGGAGTTTCGCTCCGTTGTTGATGACTACCGCGATCTGGGCGACCGAGTGCTCTGCCTGGGTCGTAATACTGCACGCGGAAAGGGAAGTGGTGTGACGGTTGACGCGCCAACGGCAGCGATCCTCGATTTTTGTGACGGCAAGGTGTCGCGAATCCGCCTTTATCTTGACCAGGGCGAGGCGTTGCGAGCGGCTGGACTGCCGGAGTAGGCGTCACCTCGTGCGCTCGATCTATGCTGACTGGGAACGCGGCGATTACAAATCAGTTACGTGGCCGGATGCCGAATTAGAGGTAGTGTCTCCCGACGGGCCTGAGCCCGGTCGGTGGAATGGGCTCGCCGCAGTGACCGAGCGGTGGCGCGCATATCTGAGGGCATGGGGCAACCTACGCACCGAAGCGGAGGAATATCGCGAGATTGACGGCGAGCGCGTGCTCGTGCTGGCCCGCAACAGAGGAGTCGGCAAGACCAGTGGACTCGACCTTGCCCAAATAGGAGGGAGCGCGAACGTGTTCCACATACACGCAGGCAAGGTGCGCAAGCTGATTCTGTACTGGAACCGCGAACGCGCCTTCGCGGACCTCGGCATCGAGGAATAGGCGATGTCGCGGGCCAACGTGGAAATCGCGAAGCGTGTAATCGACGCCTTCAACCGTCGCGATCTCGACGCGATCTTGGAGTGCGTGACCCGGGATGTCGAATGGCTCCCGGCGATGCCGGTGACCTTCGGCGGCGCGCCTCTGCGGGGGCGGGAAGGCATCGAGTCCTACATCCGTGAGGTCAGCGACACCTGGGATGAGTACCACGTCGTGGGGCAGGACCTTCGCGATCTCGGGGTGGACCAGGTTCTTGTGCTCAGCCGGATCGAGGGACGTGGAGCGGGCAGTGGTGGCCTGGTCGATGCGGCGATGGGGCAGATATTCGAGTTCCGTGACAGCAAGATCGCGCGTGTGCGCACGTATCTCGATCACGGCGAGGCGCTGCGGGCGGCGGGCTTGGCCGAGTAGTTGGCGTGATCAGGCGTCCGTGTCGGGAGCCGGTGGCTAGTTGCTAGTGGTCGATCCCCACGGCCTTCATTGCGTCGGCCGGATGCTCGAACGCACGGAAGCGGACGCGCACACCATCGTGGATGGTCCAGATCGTCGCCACCTGCCGATCCGAGAGCGCATCACTATTTCGGAGTCGAGCGCGCTCACGCAAGATCACTAGGACCTCGTCGCCGAGGTCGACTGTCTTCTCAACGGTTTGCGAGTAGTCGTTCCAGAGTGACCAGTACTTGGTGACGTGTCCCACGAACGAGTCGCGACCTCGTCCTCGTTCCGGGAACTCGGGAAGCGGATATCCCGAAATGTCCCATTCGATCTGTGGATCGAGCGTGTCGATCCACTCGCCTATTCTCCCGGCAGAACGGGCCTCCTGGCCTCGTCGTGTGACCTCCACATTCTGCTCAGACACCGCCAACCCCTTTCTCGCCTTGGCGCCACCCACTGACCTTTATGCACGCTGGGCAGACGGGGCCGGGCCAATCCCATCTCTCGTCCGTGTGCCCGGCACCGAGAGGCCAACCGCACGGGTCGGCGGGGTACACGCGTTGTCTCGCGAGAGACTACGCCTAGCTCATCCCGGTGTCGAGCGAGGGCCGTGATGCGACCGATCCCGATGGACGCCCCGTCATCCTTGACGAGTGCACCACCCGCCATCTACGAAGCCGCAGGCCACAGATGGTCGCCCATGCAGCTGCGCGATCGCGACCCCTGAGGGGCCACGCGGTTGACTACAACGAGTCGGGCGCTGTGATCGCCCCGCGCTAATCGCGGCATAGGCGCCCGAAGCGCTCGCTCAGAATCGTCGTCGCCGGCCCCGATCGGGCTTGCACGACGGAATGTCTTGGTAGTCGTTCGCGGGCGCTGTGTTGCCACGGGGTTGCCGGCTCGCGCCTGGCGCTGGGGGTCACTGGCTCCGGGCCCAGATACATCCCCAGGCCGCGCAGAGCAGATCAGAGAGCAAGTGGTCGCGCTCCTCGTCGTCGCTTTTGTCAATGTCGTCGATGACACGGATCACAAGCGCGGCGGCGGATACCGGATCAGAGGGCCGGCCGTCGGGTTCCATCACGTGGCCGCAGCACGGCAGGATTGGCCAGGTTGTATAACGCTCAGATAAAGCTGATAGGGGGAACGCGGTGTTCGCACGAGGGGACTTCGCAGGCTCGGGAGGGCTTATTCCCGGGCCATAACCCAAGAAGACAGGTCGTTGTTTCGCACCTCGCGCAAGGATCCGCGTCCAAAATGCCGGCCGATGTTTAGCCTTTTCGGCGCATGTGGTGCACTCCCGCGCGCCATCTTCGTTCATTGGACCCGCCGTCGCGGGCACATCGACCAAACGGGTCCACGATGCGGAAGGGGCCTTGGCTCCGCGCGATTCCCTCGAGGATCGCTCCAAACAGCAGGAACTGCGGAGTTTGCGTGCTCTCCCAGAGCCGACGCGGGGACTCGAACCCCGGACCCCTTCATTACGAGTGAAGTGCTCTACCAGCTGAGCTACGTCGGCATATACCTGCAAATCGCGGCTTTTTGACGTCCGCCGAAAGGGCCGCCTTTGTCACCGGGGCCCTAGCCTGTGGGCCCACCCTACGCGAAGGCGGGGCGCGGAGGACGGGCGAAAGGCAGCGGACATGGCCTCAACCTTAGCTGTCCGATACCGCTTGGCGAGTGCCCGGGCGTCCCAACGTTCTGCCCTCACCGGAGCGCCGTGCCGGCGGATGAGTTTCATTTCGATGGAGTCCGCGTCGGAGCATGCCGCCGGTCGCTGCGGGCTGCGGACCTCGATCTCCTCCGCGAGGATCTCGAAGTCCTTGGCGTTGTAGGTGAGCAGCGGCA
>DATMQG010000072.1:0-5683 GCA_035566835.1 Solirubrobacteraceae bacterium | reverse complement strand
GCCTGCAAGCATTTATTTCAAATTTTGTGCGCAATGGTGCACAAAGTTTTAAATTGAATGTCCAACTCCCCTGCCTTTAGCTTCTCGTTGATACTATAGTATAGTAGAACTTGGCCTCCCACTCAACCGGCGCGATGCAGGCTCGCATGCAACTCCCGCGCAACCTTGGCGGGCAGGCCGGGCACGGCTTGGAGCTCCTCGCTGGAAGCGGCGGCGACGGCCTCGGGCGAGCCGAAGTGTGCGAGCAGAGCCTGCTTGCGCGCGGGGCCGATTCCGGGCAGGTCGTCCAGTAGGGACGCGGTCATCGCGCGGTCGCGGCGGAGGCGGTGGTGGGTGAGCGCGAAGCGGTGGGCCTCGTCGCGCACCCGCTGGAGCAGTTGCAGCTCGGGGGTAGAGTGGTCGAGCACGAGCGGGGTGCGGCGACCGGGCATGAACACCTCCTCGATGCGCTTGGCCAGCGAGACGACCGCGACGCCGCGGTCGCGAAACCCGCGCAGCGGCTCAAGGCCCGCGGCGAGCTGGCCGGCCCCGCCGTCGATCACGACGAGGCTGGGAAGCGAGGCGAAGCTCGAGTCGTAGTCGGAGTCGTGCGGGGAGATGTCGGTCTGGGCCTCCCACTGGGCGTAGCGACGCGCGAGCACCTCGGCCATCGCAGCGTAGTCGTCGGAGGCGCCCTCCGGGAGGGTGCGGATGCGAAAGCGGCGATAGTCGGACTTGCGCGGCGCGCCGCCCTCGAACACGACCATCGAGGCGACGGTCTGGGTGCCGCCGAGATGGGAGATGTCGAAGCACTCGATCCGGATCGGCGGGGCGTCCAGGCCAAGCGCCTGCTGCAGCCCCTCGAGCGCGTCGACGCGGGTCTGACGGCGGCGCTCGGCGCGCAGGCGCTCCTGGTCGAGCGCGAGCAGGGCGTTGCGATGGGCGAGGTCGAGGATGCGGCGCTTCTCGCCGCGCTCGGCCGGACGGATCTCGACGGGGCCGTCACGGCGGCTGGCGAGCGCCTCGGCCAGCGGCCCCGCCTCAGCGTCGGAGGCGAGCTCGCGCTGGACGACGATCAGCGCCGGGATCGACAGGTGGCCGGCGTAGTACTGGAGCATGAACTCCTCGGCCACGTCCGCGACGCCGCGCTCGGTCTCGTTGGACAGGTAGAACGACTGCCGGTCGGTGAGCACGCCGTCGCGGATCTGGAACACCTGCGCGTTGGCCTCGCGCCCGTCGATGGCGACGGCGACGGCGTCGAACGTGCCGGCCGAGGCGTTGGCGACGCGGCGACGCTCCAGCAGCGAATGCACGGCGCGCAGACGGTTGCGCTCGAGCGTGGCCTGCTCGAACTCCTCGGCCGCCGCGGCCGCGCGCATACGCGTCTCCAGGTCACGCTCGATCGCGACGAACCGCCCCGACAAGAAGTCGCTCACCTGGTCGATGCTCGCGCGGTAGTCCTCCCGGGAGATGTAGTCCACGCAGGGGGCGGCGCAACGCTTGATGTAGTAGTCCAGGCACGGACTCCCGCTGCGCCGGCCCGGCTCGGGGCCGGTGCAGGAGCGGAACATGAACACCTTCGCCAGCACCTCCAGCGTGGCGCGCACGCGCTTGGCGTTGGAGTAGGGACCGAAATAGGCGCGGCCGGGCCGGTGGCGCTCGCGCGTGAAGTACACGCGTGGATAGTCCTCGTCGAGGGAGATCGCGATGAACGGGTAGGACTTGTCGTCGCGCAACCGGATGTTGAAGCGGGGGCGATACTGCTTGATGAACCCCTGCTCGGCGAGCAGCGCCTCGGCCTCGCTGGCGACGACCACGCACTCGAGGTGAGCCACCGACGCGACCATCTCGGCGTGGCCGGGACTGCTGGGGACCTGCGCCTTGGAGAAGTGCGAGGCGACGCGCTTGCGGATCGAGACGGCCTTGCCGACGTAGATGACCCGGTGGCGGGCGTCGCGGAAGAGGTACACGCCGGGCTGGTCGGGCAGCGCTCGGCGCTGCGCGGCGAGGGTGGTTGCGCGGGAATGGCTTGGGTCCGTCGTCGTGTCGGCAGTCGCCTCGGTGGCCATTGCATCGAGGATACGAGTGTCGAGCGCCAGTCGTTTAGTGTGTGATGCTAGAATCGTGCTTTATGAATCGATCTTCTCAAACTACGTCCCTCCGACGTACGACCGTCGCGGCAAGACGCTCCTCGCTCGACACGCTCGAAGCCGAGGCCCGCAGACGGGGAGTGACACTGACGACCGTGCTAGCAGAGGCCATAGACGAGAAGGCCGACGCCCTGCATACCTCTCGTCGTCCGCGTCTCGGGATCGCAAGGTCGACCGACGGCCTCTGCGCTGCGCAGCTGACGGCCGAGCCCGTCGCTCATCCGCCGTCGTAGATGGCGCTGGTGCTCGACACCGGCCCGCTGCTCGCGGCGTTGGACGCAGCCGACCCCGATCACGATCGGTGTGCCACGCTGCTGAGCGAGACCCACGAAGACCTCGTCGTGCCCATCCTCGTACTCGCCGAGCTCGACTACTGGTGCCATCAGCGTCTGGGCGTGAACGCGTGGATCACATTTCTGGATGATGTGTTGAATGGGGCGTACCGGCTCGAGAGCACGACCACTTCCGATCTCGGGCGCTGCCGGGAACTTCAGACTCAATACACAGATCAGTCGCTGGGGGTGGTCGATGCCAGCGTGCTCGCGCTCACCGAGCGTCTAGGGGAGGACAAGCTGGCGACCCTCGATCGCAGACACTTCGCAATGCTGCGGCCGTCCCACGGGCAGGCGTTGCGGCTGCTGCCTCAGTAGGCGCGCCAGCGACGAAAGACCACGAACAGGGCGTATACGGCCCCTGCGGCCAGCACGAACCACAAGAGCTCGCCGACGCCCGTATTCCACATGCGCGAGTACGACATCCACAAGAAGATGCCGAGGGCGATCGAGCCATACAGCAGCCCGCGGTAGCGGTCGCCGAGCGAATGCAGGGTGACGTGATATTCGCGGTAGAAGCGCAGCCCGATGTAGCCGATCGCCACGCCGAACCCGACGTAGAGCAGCGCTTCGGCTGTGTTTGCCGCGCGTCCGCCGCCCGGCAGGAAGTAGACGGCGGCGGCGATCAGCGCGAGGATAGCGAGGTTGCGGGCGGTCTTGAGGCGGTCGCTCATGCACGAAGCATAGCTCTCGCCCAAGAGCTCTGGCTGGTTGGCGACGCGGATCATGAGACGGCCATCGAGCCGGGTTCATGGGGGGCCGCAATGCAATATCGCGACCCCACAAGCCCAACTGCCTGCATACTACGGCTCTATCAGTTCGAGACCGATGGTTTTACCATTGCTTAAGGTGAGTGAATTAAATGTGTCACCTGCCACCTCGGACATTAATTCAAAAGCGCCGCCAAAAAAGGACGATTCCAAATCATATGTCGTCGGCGTCGTACTGCCTGGTAATAAAATTAACCTTAGAATCCTGTAAACCGTTAGCCGTCTGCTGAAAATTCAAATTGACTAAAAAGGGATTTTCCAAGTTCTACCTGTTTCCCGTTTGACTTCTGGAGGGCGCCGAGTACACTACCCCTTCACTTCGATTTTAAGGGCTTCGTCACAGACGATTTCAGCTGTTTTGCCAGGCAAAATGACACGGCGGGTATCGTTCTGTTCGTGCCTAAATGCGCTAATCCTAGACGGAATAACGTAGACAGCGGAAAATGAATTTCACCCGACGCTCGGACCGAAACAGCCGCTTACTCATGGCTCACCGTGTCCAGACCGCGGCACGAACCTCACTCCACGAGCGCCTCGAGCTCGGCGTAGGCCGCCTCCACCGCGCGCTTGGCGGCGACGTGGCGGGCCTCGGACTTGGCCGACTCGTACTTGGTCGCCCATGCGGCGGGATCCGCCAGCTCGTCCTCGACTTTGCGCAGCGCGACCTCGGCCGCTTCGACCGCCCGCTCGGCGCGGGCCTGCGCGGACAGGCGGTTCTTGGAGGGACCGGGCTGTTTGGGCTTGGCCTTGCGCTTGGACCCCTTGGACCCGGCGGGTCGATCGCCGTTGGATGTGGGTGCTGTTCCCTCCGGCACATGTGCCGGAGGGCGGGGCGGCACATGTGCCGCCCCGTGGGAGCGCGCATGCGCGCTCCCACGCGGGGCCGCATGTGACGTCGGCGGCGGCGACGACCGCTCCCCCGCGCCGCGGCGTTCTTCGCGCACACGCACGTACTCGGGCCAGCCGCCGACATAACTGCGCAGCGAGCGCTCCTCGACGGCGATCGTGCGCGTGCCGACCGCGTCCAGCAGCGCGCGATCGTGGGAGACGAGCAGAATCGCGCCCGTGAACGCGCGCAGCGCGTCCTCCAGCGCCTCGCGCGACTCGATGTCGAGATGGTTGGTGGGCTCGTCGAGAATCAGCACGTTCGCGCCGGAGTGCACGAGCACCGCCAGCGACAGTCGCCGGCGCTCCCCCCCGGAGAGCCCGGCCAGCGGTTTTTCGGCCTCCTCGCCGCTGAACAGGAACCGCCCGAGCAATGCCCGGGCCTTGTTGGGGGGCAAGCCGGTGGCGCGACCGGCGGCGTCGAGCACGCTCTGTCCCGGATCGCCGCCCGCGCCGAGCTCGTCCGCGTGCTGGGACAGGTAGCCGACCGTCACGTTGTGCCCGGTGCTCAGTCGCCCCGAGACGAGCGGACGGCGCCCGGCGAGGGTCTCGATCAAGGTGGTCTTGCCCGACCCGTTGGGGCCGACGAGCGAAACGTGCTCGCCGCGTTCCAGCCACAGCTCGGCCTGTTCGAGCAGCGTCACTGGCGGCTCCCCGATATCGATCGCGGCGTCGCTCAGCTCGAACACCACGCGCCCCGAGCGCTCGGGTGGCTTGAATGCGAACTCCAGACCCTGCCCGTCGCGGGGGTCGCGCTCGATGCGCTCGAGCTTCGCGAGCTTCTTCACGCGCGACTGCGCCTGGCGCGCCTTCGTCGCCTTGTAGCGGAACCGCTCGATGAACCGCTCCATCCGCGCGATCTCCGCCTGCTGGCGGTCGATCGCCTTGCCGAGCGCGATCTCGCGCGCCGCCTGCTCGCGCCGCCAGGCGTGCCAGGTGCCGGCGAAGAATCTGGAGCGTCCGTCCTGGAGCTCGAGCACGGACGTGCCGACGGCCTCCAGGAACCAGCGGTCGTGGGCAACCAGCACGACGGCCGCGTCGAGTGAGACGAGCGTCTGCTCGAGCCACTCCAGCGACTCGATGTCGAGATGGTTGGTGGGCTCGTCCAGCAACAGCACGTCCGCGCCGGTGGCGAGCGCACGAGCCAGGGAGGCGCGCGTGAGCTGGCCGCCGGAGAAGGTGTCCAGGGCGCGATCGAGATCGGCGTCGACGAACCCCAGCCCGTGCGCCATCGCGGTCGCGCGGTCGCGCCACAGGTAGCCGCCGCGCGTCTCCAACCGGGCCTGTGCGCGCGCGTAACGATCGAGCGTGGACTCCTCCGCCGTACCCGCGGCCATGCGCTCCTCCAACTCGGCGAGCTCGATCTCGATCCGCAACTCCTCGGTGCAGCCCGACAGGACGTACTCGCGCAGCGGCAGTCCGCGCTCGCGCGGAGGACGCTGATCGTGCAGCGCGATCCGCACGCCGCGAGCGATGCTCAGCTCGCCACGGTCGATCGAGGTCTCCCGTGCGAGCGCTCGCAGGAGCGTGGTCTTGCCCGCGCCGTTACGGCCGGCGATCGTCATGC
>DATMQG010000071.1:0-8332 GCA_035566835.1 Solirubrobacteraceae bacterium | reverse complement strand
GCGATCAGCCGCCCCGGACCGCTCACGAGCGGCGTCGGCGAGCTGACCGCGAATATGCGCCAGTGCCGGCTCGCGAAGACCTCGCTCAGGAACGGTAGGCCGCGGCGGATCAGCCGGCCCTCCTGAGCGCTCGAGGGATCGAGCGTCGTATCCGGCAGCGCCACGTAGCTCACGGCCTGCGCTTGCAGCCAACGGTAGTAGGCCCCCGGCGTCAGGCCCGGCCTCAGCAGCACCTGGTCGTAGCGGCTGTCGAGCTGCTTCTCCCACCCACGCGCGAGCGAGACGCTCGGCGCGAGCAGCGCCGCCTCCCAGTGCGAGCGCGTCAGCGGCACCTCGATGCGCACGGGCCCGCCCAGCCCGGCGACGAAGCGCTCGACGGGCTCATAGTAGGCGGCGCTCGTCGATTCGTTGCCCGCGACCGCGACGGTCTCTCGCACCGGTCCCCACAGCACCCACACCGCGATCACCCCGAGCGCGGCCGCCGCGACCGGCGTCAGGCGCCCGCGGCGCGTGCACAGGAGCAGCGGCCCGGCGAGCAGCACGCCATAGCGCTCGATGTTGCTTCCCATCGGTGTCTGTACGAGCAGGCTCGCGACACAGGCGAGGAGGTAGACGAGCGCGCCGACCCGCAGCAGCCGATCGCCCGCTGGCAGCGCGCAGAGGAAGGCCAGCACCACGACAACCGTCGCGAGAAATGAGCGCAGCGGGAAGGGCTCGAAGCCACCTTCGGGAAACAGCAGCGCCAGTGCGATGACCACGGCCGCAGCCGGTGCCGCCAGCGCGAGCAGCGCGCGAGGCGAGCGACGGGCGAGCGCATGGCTGAGCGCCCCGAGCGCGAGCAGCACCCCGGCGACGGGGCTGGCCGCCGCGCACAGCGCGGCCAGCAGCGCCGCCCAGCCAGGGCGAGCACGGACGAGCGCGAGCACGGCTGCCAGCGCGAAGCTGACGCCGAATGCGAAGGCGATGCGCCCGATCCAGACGTCGCCGACGGCCGCGAGCGCGAAGAAGGCGGCTCCCCAACGTGCGGACGCGCCGTAGCGGTCAAACGCGATCCGCTCGAACAGCAGCGTCGAGGCGAGCGCCACGAGCGCGCCCACGAGCCGCAGCCCGAGCAGCGATCCGAGCGGCGGCAGCAGCAGGCTGTAGCCGGGCAGATGATGCCCCGCATACCAGTGCTCGTCCCAGAGGGCGAAGCCGAGCTTGCCGAAGAGATCGACGCGGTAGACCTGGGCGGCGAGATCGGGGGTACGCGGATCGGCGATGAGCCACGCGAGGAGCAGCGCGCCCGCGAGCGGCGCGGCCAGCGACCAGCGGACCGTTCCCCGCCCGCCCGAAAGTTCGACCTGGGTCCGGCGTGCTACCCCACCGGACCCAGGTGCATCCGCCACAACGGCGGATCCGTATCGGTGTGAACCGCCCGCAGGCCCGGAAGTAGCTGTGCTGGAGATCGGCACGCCAGGATAATGACGACGGCGGTTGGACCTGATGACCACGACGACTCGAGCTCACGCCCGCAGCGGCCCCTGCCGCGCCCACTCGGCCCGGCCGGCTCCGGCGCTGCTTGCAGCGATCCTGCTGTGCGCGGCGCTGGCCGGCGGCGGCTGCGGAACCGGCCATCCGAAGCAGATCGCCGCGGGCGAGCTGGCGGAAGCGAAGGTGTTCCCCTACTACCGCATCTACTGGGTTGGGCCGAGCTTCGAGAACCACCCGCTGGCGGCCGTCGACGGCTTGAGGAGTTACATCAACACGGTCGGTGACAGCGTCTACTACGGCGACTGCGTACAGAGCAAGGGGATTTTCGGCGGCGGCAGCTGCCTGCTGCCGCTGCAGGTCACGACGGTCATCTACCGCCTGCATTCGAACTCGACGCTCGGGCCGCAGCGGAACATCCTCGTGCGCGGGGTCCCCGCCACGGTGTACGACGAAGGCCGCTCGATCGAGCTCTACACCGGCAGGGTCGCCGTCGACATCTTCTCCGACACCTACGCGCACGCGCTGCGGGCCGCGAACGAGCTGTTGCCGCTGAACGCACCGGGCTCGGCGTCAGGAAGGCTACCGCCGCCGGTCTACTGCCCGGGCCTCTCAGGTGCGATGGACGCGCGGCTCTCGCAGGTCGTCGAACGGCTGCCTGCTCGTATCTGCCAAAGGACCGCCGCGGCTGCCGCGCTCGAACGGACCCTGACCGACTGACCCCGGTTGCGTCGCGGCGGCGCGGGCCGGCTGACCGCCTACGCGGAGACGCGCGGCTCTGCCTGCTCGCCGACCTCGTGGCGTAACCGGAGAAAGGCCACCGTGCCGATCACCGCGGGCACCCATAGCGAGATCGCGCGGTAGATGAGGACGGCCGCGATCACCTGAGTCGCAGGGCGGGCACCGAACAGGAGCAGCATGCCGACGAGTCCGCCTTCGACGGCGAGGAAGCCGCCCGGCACTGGCAGCGAGTTGGCGAGCATGCCCACCAGGTAGGCCATCGCGACCACCCAGAAGGAGAGCGGGTGGCCGAAGGCGGCCAGGCAGGCGTAGAGCACGAGATTGTCCGCGAGCCAGTAGGTGACGGCGCCGAGCAGGCGCCAGTCGTGCTCGCGGATGCTCCGCACGGCGTCATACACCCCTTCGCTGAGCGCGTGCAGCGCGACCGCCACCCGACCGCGACGAAGCCGTCTGCCCGCCGCTGCGCGACGCGCCCAGGCGGCGAGCAGGAGCGTTCCGAGGATCGTCGCGAGCGCCGCGGCGGCCGGCAGCAGAGTGAGCCGCGGATTGGTCGAGCCCGGTAGCAGTCCCAGCCACATCGGGATGCCGATCAGCAGCACAGCGCCGACGTTGACCGCGCTCGTGAGCACGAACAGCAGCACCGAGCGCCTCGCGATCTGCGTCACCGACATCCCCCTCGTCCGCAGCACCCACGCGCCGAGGGCGAGCCCCGCGATCCCACTCGCCGATACCGCCGAGTTCGCCGCGAGCTCCGACAGCGCCAGCCGCCGGGCGAGCGGCCGCTCAAGCGTGCCGAACACGAGCTCGAAGACGACGACGTAGCCCACGCAGGAGACCAGCTCGAGGCCGATGCCGGCGAGGACCCAGAGCATGTTCGCGTCGGAGATGTGATCGGCCGCGGCACGCAGGCCGGGGACGGCGAGGAGCAGCGCGGCGATCAACGCGAAGAAGATCGTCAGACTGATGATGCTGTTGCGCAGCCTGCGCGAGTGAGCTGCCATCGCGCCGGCGCCGTCGTTGCCTCGATCCTCCCGAAGGCGCTGATCCGGCGGCACAACGACTCTCGGCATTCTCACGCTTTCGCTTGCAGGCGGGTGGACGACAGTCGTCACCGTAGCCACTGCCACGCGATACTCCCGTTCATGACGTCGAGGAACGTTGATCTCGTGCGCTCGATCTGCACCCGTTGGGGACGCGGCGACTTCGGCTCGACCGCCTGGGCCGATCCCTCCTGTTCGCGGCCCGCGAGTCGTCGACTAGCGTCTGCCGAGCGCCCGCTCGCGAAAGCACGCCGGGGCGAGCCCGTAGCGCCGCCGGAAGGCAGCGGCGAAGTGGGAGCGTTGCTGGTAGCCCACTAGGCGCGCGACGTCGTCCACCGGGATCGCCCGTTGCTCGACGAGCAGCTGCGCCGCGGCCGCCATGCGGCGCGCGAAGAGGTCCTCGCTGAAGCTGACCTCGCCGAATTGCTCGTAGGCGCGCTGCAGTTGGCGCGGCGAGCTCGCGAGCGCGCCGGCGACGACCGCGAGGGTCAGCGGCCGTCGGTAGTACCGCGCGACGATCAGCCGCGCCAGGAGGTACAGGCGGCGGCGCGCCTCGAGGGTCTGCGCACGCATATCCCTCATCCCGACGCCGACGGCGCCGCGGGACGGTTCAGGCGTAGCGCTGGGCGATTCGCTCGGCCGCGCCGCGGTAGGAGCCGCCGAAGAGCAGCGCGTGGACCAGCAGCGGCAGCAACTGATAGAGCTCTATCCGCTGCTGCCAGTCATCGGCGAGGGGCACCCTCTCCTCGTAGGCGTCAAAGACGCGCTCAGACGGCGCGCCGAAGAGCCTGAGCATCGCGAGATCCACCTCGCGATGGCCGCCATAGGCCGACGGATCGATCAACCATGGCCGGCCTTCCGCGTCGGCCATCACGTTTCCCGACCAGAGGTCCCCGTGCAGCCGTGCGGGCGGCTCGGGCGGGCCGGTGAGCTCGGCGATCCGATCGCAGACGCGTTCCACGGCCTCGATCCCGGCGCTCGAGACCGCCGAGCGCTCGCGGGCGATCCGCGCGAGTGGCCGCAGGCGCTGCTCGGCGTAGAACGTCGGCCAGTCCTCGGCCGGGTCGCTCGGGAGTCGCAGCGAGCCGAAGCCGGCGCTCCCGAGCTCGCCTGCGGCGCCGAAGCACTCCGCGCCGGCCGTGTGCGTGGCCGCGAGGCCCGAGCCGAGCTCCTCGGCGCCGGCGGCGTCGAGCCGGCCGCGCTCGATCCACTCGAGCGCCAGGTAGCGGTCATCCACCTCGAGCACGCTTGGCGTGCGCAGCGCGCCCGGCGCCGCCAGCCAGCGCAGGCCGGCAGCCTCGGCCGCATACTCCCCGAGCGCCGCGTCGGGGCGGGTCTTCACGAACGCCTCACGGCCGTCGGCGAGGACCACGCGGAAGGCCTCGTTGATGTCGCCTCCCCCAACGCGCGTTGCGGCGCCGGCGCCGGCAGGCAGGGTCACGGAAGCCCGCCGGTCACGGAAGCCCGCCGGTCACGGCAGCTCGCCGGCCACGAGCTGAGCGAGCAGGCCCTCGCACGCGGCCTGCACCAGGTCGAGCACTTCCTCGAAGCCGCCGGGCGAGCCGTAGTAGGGGTCGGGCACGTCGAGGTCGACGCCAACCCGGCCCTCCTGGCGGTGTGCTCCGCTCGCCGGGTCGAATTCGCGCAGCAGCCTGACACGCGCCCGCTGCTCGTCGCTTGAGGCGAGGCGTCGCAGCTCCTGCAGGTTCGAGCGGTCCATCGCGATCAGGAGATCGAACTCGATGAAGTCCTCGGCCGAGACCTGGCGGGCGCTCCCCGCCAGCGCGATACCCCGGGCCCCGGCCGCGGCGGTGGCGCGCCCGTCGGGGGCGCTGCCGACGTGCCAGGCGCCGGTGCCGGCGGAGTCCAGCTCGATCGTCTCGGAAAGCCCGGCGCGTGCGAGGAGCTCGCGCATCACCCCCTCGGCGGTGGGCGATCTGCAGATGTTGCCCATGCAGACGAACAGAATCCGCGTTCCTCGCGGCCCCGCCTGCGGGGAGCGGGCGGCTTGCGTCTGCCGCTGCGAGCGAGCGGCTTGCGTCGGCCGCTGCATCTACTCCTCGCCCAGCTCGAGGACGGCGAGGAACGCCTCCTGGGGCACCTCGACGCGACCGACCTGCTTCATCCGCCGCTTGCCCTCCTTCTGCTTCTCGAGCAGCTTTTTCTTGCGCGTGATGTCGCCGCCGTAGCACTTCGCGATCACGTCCTTGCGGAAGGCCTTTACGGTCTCGCGGGCGATCACATGCGAGCCGATCGCTGCCTGGATGGGCACGTCGTACTGCTGGCGGGGGATGCGTTTGCGCAGCCTCTCCGTGAGTGAGCGACCGATCTCGTAGGCCTTCTCGCGGTGCACGACCATCGAGAGCGCATCCACGGGGTCGCCGGCGAGGAGCACGTCGAGCTTTACGAGATCCGAGGGCTTCATTCCGCTGAGCTCATAGTCGAGCGACGCGTAGCCGCGCGTGCGCGACTTCAGCTGGTCGAAGAAGTCGAGCACGATTTCCGCGAGCGGCAGGTCGTAGGTCATCTGCACGCGCTCGGGCGAGAGGTAGTGCATGCCGGCATGCTCGCCGCGACGTTCCTGGCAGAGCTCCATGACAGCCCCCACGTACTCTTTCGGGGCGATCACCGAGGCACGTATGAACGGCTCGCGGATCTCGTTGATCGTGCCTGGGTCGGGCATGTCGGAGGGGTTGTGCACCTCGAGCTTGCGCCCGTCGGTGAGCGTCACGTCGAACTCCACCGACGGCATCGTGGCGAGCAGCTCGAGGTCATACTCGCGCTCGAGGCGCTCGCGCACGATGTCCATGTGGAGCAGGCCGAGGAAGCCGCAGCGGAAGCCGAAGCCGAGGGCGTCTGAGGTCTCGGGCTCCCAGGAGAGCGCCGCGTCGTTGAGGGTCAGCTTCTCGAGCGCGTCGCGCAGGTCGGGGTAGGCGTCGGAGTCGATCGGGAACAGGCCGCAGAAGACCATCGGCTTGACCTCGCGATAACCCGGCAGCGCCTCGGTGGCCTCGGTGCCGCGGCCGGAGGAGGCGCGCGTCGTGAGCGTGTCGCCGACGCGCAGCTGCGTGACGTCCTTCAGGCCGGTGATCAGATAGCCGACCTCGCCCGCGGCGAGCTGGTCGGTGGGCATCATCTGCGGGCTGAAGAAGCCGATGTCGTCGATGTCGGCCTCCGTCCCCGTCGCCATCGCGCGGATCAGCTCGCCCTTGCGGAAGACGCCGTCGACGACCCTGATGTAGGCGATCACGCCACGGTACTGGTCGAACTCGGAGTCGAAGATCAACGCCCGCGGTGGCCCTTCGGGATCGCCGGAGGGCGGCGGCACGCGAGCGATCAGCTCCTCGAGCACCTCCCCCACCCCCTCGCCGGTCTTGCCGCTGATCCGCAGGATCGACTCGGGTGACTCGCCGATCAGCTCGCTGACTTCGCCGGCCACCCGGTCGGGCTCGGCGCCGGGGAGATCGATCTTGTTCAGGCACGGAATCAGCTCGAGCCCGGAGTCGACGGCGAGATAGGTGTTGGCGACGGTCTGGGCCTCGACCCCCTGCGAGGCGTCGACGACGAGCAGCGCGCCCTCGCAGGCGGCGAGCGAGCGCGACACCTCGTAGGTGAAGTCGACGTGGCCGGGCGTGTCGATCAGGTGCAGCTGGTAGGTCTCGCCGTTGGCGGCCGTGAAGAAGACGCGTACCGCCTGGGCCTTGATCGTGATCCCTCGCTCGCGCTCGAGGTCCATCGAGTCGAGCACCTGTGCGCGCATCTCCCGCGGCGCAACCGTGTGGGTCAGCTCGAGGATGCGGTCGGCAAGGGTCGACTTGCCGTGGTCGATGTGGGCGATGATCGAGAAGTTGCGTATGTGTGCCTGATCCATGGGCCGCTACAGCGTAGAGATCCCCACTCGCCCGGCCGGGGGCGGGCGGGACCCGATAACCTTGATGGACCGGCGGATCGCCAACTCGACGTGGATCCTTCCCCCTTCGGGGAACAGGTGGGATCCAGCCGCGGCAACGCGCGGGCTCTCGGGCCGGCGGCCAGTCCAGGTGTCGGGAGTGTCACGCCGCCCAGGCAAGACACAAGAGTCCTGGGACGTAAGTAGTAAGCGGCGATCTCTGATCGGGTGCACCGGGCGAGCTAGGTCTCGTCCGGTGGCATGCTCCTACGCTCGCCCCAGCTGTGCCCTGATCAGGCGGCTCACCTGATGCGCCTCCGGCACTCGCATCGCGAGCACCGCGCGCACGTAGACGAACAGGCCCGCGGCGGCCGCCCCCCCGACGCTCACGATCTGCGCGGCCAGTGACACGCCCAGGATCTCGTGGAGGAGCTTCCAGACGGCCCATGAGACAACCCCGAGCAGCGCCGAGGCGATCAGGATGCGTGCGGTGATCATCGTCGTCTGGGTTCCCTCCAGGCGACCGTTGAAGCCGACCCGCAAGCGCTGCAGCTGCAGCGCGGTCATCACCGCGTTCGCGGCCACGGTGCCGATGATCAGCCCGGCGATCCCTAGTGGCTTGTAGAGGGCGATGCTCACGATGATGTCCACGACGATGTTCGTCGCCGCCAAGCCCGTCGGGATCCAGGGGCGCCGCACCGCGAAGAACGTGCGCGTGAGCAGCAGGTTGAGCCCTCCGAACGGCAGGCTGAACGCGAACCAGAACAACGCGATCGAGACGATGTGCGTCGAGTGCGCCGTGAAGTTGCCACGTTCGAAGACGAGCCGCACGATCGGCGTCGGGAGCGCGACGATGAAGGCCGTCGCGGGGATCAGGAGGAGGTTGATCTGGCGCATGCCGATCCCCACCGCGCGTCGCATCCCGGCGGCGTCGCGACGGGCGGCCATGCGGCTCAGCGTCGGGAACAGGACGGTCGCGACGGCAACGCTGAAGAGTCCCTGCGGGAGCATGTAGATGCGGAACGCGTTGTCGATCGCCCGCGGGGCTTCCTTGGAGACGAGCGTGCCGAAGACCGAGTTGATCAGCTGATCGAGGTTCACGATCCCGAGCCCGATCGTCACTGGAAGCATCAGCGTGAAGACCTGTCTCACGCGCGGGTCGTGCCAGTCGAGCGAGAACTGCAGGCGGAAG
>DATMQG010000070.1:0-6146 GCA_035566835.1 Solirubrobacteraceae bacterium | reverse complement strand
ACTTCATGGAGTCCGACCGCGATCAGCTGGCGGCGGTGCTCGACGAGCCCGTCGATCCGGAGGCGACGTGGGCCGAGCTCGTGGCCGACATCTATACGAAGCTGATCGAGCCGAACATCAACCAGCCGACGCATGTCTTCGACTTCCCGCTCGAGCCGTTCCCGATCACCAAGCGCCACTCCTCCTACCCGCAGCTCGCCGAGCACTTCGACGCGGTGATCGGCGGCGTCGAGCTCGTGAGCGGCGACACCGAGCTGAACGATCCGGTCGACCAGTGGCAGCGCTTCGTCGACCAGCGCAAGCGGCGCAGGATCGATGACGCGGACGTACCGCACCCCAACGACGAGGAGTATGCGCGCGCGATTGAGTACGGCTACTCGCCCACGGCCGGCGGCGGCATGGGGGTCGACCGCCTCGTGATGATCCTCACCGAACGCGACACGCTGCGCGAGGTGATCCCCTTCCCGATCGTGAGGGAGCGGCGATGAGCGCCTCTACGCACGGGCCACAAAGCAAGCTGGACCTCGACCCGGGCGTGGTCGCGGCCTGCCGACAGGCGGCCAAGCAGATCGCCGATCAGGTGTTCGAGCAGATCGCCGGCCGCACGACAGTATCGGTCGAGCGCAGCGTCACGCGGGTGCTCGGCGTCGACGGAGCAGATCCGCTTGAGGTGCCGCTGCCGAACGTGCTCGTCGACCACGTGCACGATCGCGGCGCGCTCGGTCGCGGGCTCGGCTACTGGCTCGGCAACGCGATGATCCAGACCGGCCGCTCGCCGCTTGAGATCGCGCAGGCCGTGAGCGCGGGAGAGCTCGATCTGTGCGCGCTCGAGCTCGCCCCGGAGGAGGCGATCCACGAGCGTGCGAACGAGGAGTGCGCCGCTCGCCTGACCGAGATCTCGGGCCGCTTCGAGGAGCGCCGCTCGATGCGGGCGCGCCTCGGCGAAGCTGCGACACCGCTCCGTTACGTGCTCACGGCGACGGGCGACGTGTACGAGGACGTCGTGCATGCGAAGGCAGTCGCGGAGGCGGGCGGGGACATTGTGGCGGTGATCCGGTCGACCGCCCAGAGCCTGCTCGACTACGTTCCCTACGGGCCGACGACGGAGGGCTACGGCGGGACGTTCGCGACCCAAGCGAACTTCCGGATCATGCGCGAGGCGATGGACGAGTGGTCCGAGCAGCACGGACGCTACGTGCGGCTCTCGAGCTTCTGCTCGGGGCTGTGCATGTCGGAGATCGCGGTGATGGGCGCGTGGGAGGGGTTCGACAACATGGTCAACGACGCCCTCTACGGGATCCTCTACCGCGACATCAACATCGTCCGCGGCCTGATCGACCAGCGGATCTCGAGGATGATCAACGGCTACTTCGGCGTCGTCATCAACACGGGCGAGGACAACTACCTGCGCACCGCCGACGCGGTGGCAGCCGCGCCGTCGGTGACTGCCTCGCAGTTCATCAACCACCAGCTGGCGCGCGCCTCGGGAGTTCCCGACAGCCAGATCGCGCTCGGCGACGCATTCGAGATCGACATGCCCGTGACCAACGGCCTGCTGTATGAGTGGGCTCAGGCGCAGCTCACGCGCGAGCTGTTCCCCGACTGCCCCGTCAAGTACATGCCGCCCACGCGTCACATGGACGGCAACCTGTTCCGCACGCATGCCGCCGACACGCTCTTCAACCTCATCACGATCGCGACGGGGCAGGGTATTCAGACGATCGGCGTGCCCACGGAGGGGATCTTCACTCCCCACATCCACGATCGCGTGCTCGGTCTGCAGAACGTCGACTACGTCTTCAACACCGCGCGGGATCTCGGCGAGGAGATCACGTTCAAGCCCGGCGGGATCATCCAGACGCGTGCCGGGGAGGTGCTGGCGGGCGCGCAGGAGCTGCTCGAGGGCATTGCGCAGACGGGCCTGTTGCAGGCGATCGAGGCAGCGACGTTCGGCGACGTGAGCCGCAAGGTCGATGACGGCCGCGGGATCGAGGGCATCGTCAGCGTCGAGGAGGGCTACTTCAATCCGCTCCTCGAGCTGATGCGGGAGGCGAGCTATGCCTAGAGAGGTGGACCTTGCGGCGGTCAAGCCCTACGCCGACCACCTCGGCGACGGACTCGTGCAGCTGAGCTTCACCCTGCCGGTGCCGTATTCGCTGGCGGCGCGCAAGGCGGCGCTCGAGCTCGCGGGGAAGATGGGCTTCGACGAGCCCGAGGTCGTCCACTACGAGCAGCTCACCGCGGGATACACCTATTTCGTGATGTATGGGGCGTGCGCGCAGACCGTGGACTTCACGGCGCTCGAGGGAGACGGCTTCAACATCGAGTACATGACCGAGGACGAGATCGAACGCTTCGCCGCCGAGCACGTCGGGCGCAAGATCGTCGTCGTCGGCGCGAGCACAGGCTCGGACACGCACAGCGTCGGCATCGATGCGATGCTCAACCTCAAGGGCTACCACGGCCACCACGGTCTCGAGGGCTATCGCTCGTTCGAGACCTACAACCTCGGCAGCCAGGTCCCCAACGGCGCGCTCCTGGCGAAGGCGATCGAGGTGGAGGCCGACGCGATCCTCGTCTCCCAGACCGTCACTCAGCAGAACCTGCACGTGCAGAACCTGACCGAGCTGGTCGAGATGGTCGAGGCGGAGGGTAGGCGCCGGGACATGATCCTGGCGTGCGGCGGGCCGCGCGTTTCGAGCGAGCTGGCAAAGGAGCTCGGCTACGACGCCGGCTTCTCCAAAGGCACCTACCCTCACCACCTCGCGACCTTCATCGTGCGCGAGCTCGCCGCGCGGGTGGCGGCGGGCGGCTGAGGCGTGCTGCTCTCGGAGCTGACCGCGTCTGTGAGGCGCCTCGCGCTGGTGGGCCTCGCCAAGAACTCCGGCAAGACGGTGACGCTCGCAGCGCTGCTTCGTGAGCTCGAGACGGAGGGCAGGCTCATCGGCGTGACCTCGGTGGGCCGCGACGGGGAGGAGCGCGACGTGATCGACGCTCGGATCGAGAAGCCGCGCGTGAGGCTGCGCGCCGGCAGCCTCGTGGCCACCACCGACGCGCTACTCAGCGTCAGCGCCATCGCGCATACCGTGCTCGAGAACACGGGGGTGCGCACGCCCCTCGGGAGCGTGCTGATCGCACGCCTGCGCGATCCCGGGACGATCGAGGTGGCTGGACCGAGCGCATCGGAGGATGTGAGGGCGGTGAGCGACGCGATGCTCGGCCACGGCGCCGAGCAAGTGCTCATCGATGGCGCGATCGACCGTCGGGCGGCGTCCTCGCCGGCGGTCACCGACGGTCTCGTGATGTCGACGGGAGCGGTGCTCGGGTCAGAGCTGCAGGAGGTGGTCTCGCGGACGCGTGATGCGGTCGAGGTCGTGCGCTTGGCGGAGCTCACCGACACCCGGGTGCGCGCGCTCGCCGAGCGCACACAGGACGCCGCCGGCCGCCACCGCGAGAGCCGGGCGGCGAGCCTGCTCGTGAGCGAGGACTATGAGGTGGTCGAGCTGGAACCGCGCTTCGTGCTCACCAGCGCGTCCGAGCAGATCGCGGCGGCGCTCGATGCCAACCCCCGCACACGCTGGCTGATCGTTCCCGGCGCGCTCCCCGAGGCCTTCCTGCAGGGTCTCCTGCGCGCCCGGCGCGGGGGCGGCCTCGTGCTCGTCGTGGCCGACAGCACGAGGGTATTCCTCGTGGAGAGGGGACCGGATTGGTACGGGCGGCAGGGTCTCGAGATCCAGACGCTCGACACGACCGCGCTCGAGGCCATGACGGTGAACCCGGTCGCGCCGCAATCCCACAGCTTCGACTCCGTGCAGCTGCGCGAGGCGGTCGCGCAGGCGATCGACGAGGTGCCGATATTCGACGTGCTGCACTCCGACTATCTGTCGATCGAGCGCGCCGCGCCGCGCCTCTGACGGTGGCGGGCCGGGGCCGGGCGAGCCTCGAGCGCGTGGGCCGCTGGCGCGCGCCGGCCTAACGGAGGTTGGCGAAGTACTCGGCGTTGATCTGCGTGTACTTCTGCCACTCGTCCGGCAGCTGATCCTCCGCGAAGCAGGCGTCGACCGGGCAGGCCTCGACGCAGGCGTCGCAGTCGATGCACTCCTCAGGGTCGATGTAGAGCATCTCGGCCGCGTCGTATCCGGGCTCGTCGGGCGTCGGGTGGATGCAGTCCACGGGGCACACCTCGACGCAGGAGTTGTCCTTGGTGCCAATGCACGGCTCGGCGATAACGTAGGCCATTCGCTTCTTTCCTGGTTCGTTTGAGGGGATCTAAGGGAGAGACAGCAATTTTACGGATGCGGGCGGGCCCACCGGACCCCCCATGCTAGATGATTGCTGGCTCAACGATCTTGCGGACGATGGAGTTCGCTAGGTTGGGGCGATGCTGCTGCTCACCGGCGCCACCGGGCTGGTCGGGTCGGCGCTGCTGCGCCGGCTGGTGACCGAAGGTGTGCCGGTTCGCTGCCTCGTGCGCGACCCGCGCCGACTCGGCGCCGAGCGGGTGCGGGTGCAGATCGCGCTGGGCGACCTGACGGACCCACCCTCGTTCCGCAATGCGCTGCGCGGCGTGCAGACGGTCGTCCACCTCGCCGCGTCGATCCGTGACCAGCCGCGAGGATCGATCGAGGAGCTCAACGGAATCGCCACGTGGCGGATGGTGGAGGCGGCCGAGCGCTCGGGCGTCGAGCGGTTTCTGTTCTTCTCGGTGCTCGGCGCCTCGACTCATCACCGTTCCCGATTCTTCCGTGCAAAGGCCCTCGCCGAGCAGGCCGTGAGCGAGGCGGATCTGCGTTCGACGGTCTTCGCTCCCTCGATCATCTATGCGCCGGGCGACCCCTGGCTCACGTTGCTCGAACGACTGGCGCTGCTCCCCGTGATGCCGCTGTCCGGACGCGGTCGTGCTTCCTTCCAGCCGATGTGGGCCGAGGACGCCGCCGCCTGCATCTCCGCCGCGCTGCCCGGCGCGGATGGCGATCGGCGCGAGCGCTATGAGCTCGCCGGCCCGGAGACGCTCAGCCACAGCGACATCGTCCGCACCGTCCTGCACTCACTGAGCCGCAAGCGGCCGCTGCTCCACGTCCCGACCGCGATCGTGTCGCGCAGCCTGCGCCTGCTGGAGGCAGCCGTCGGCTCGCGGGCGTTCGCGACATGGGACGAGGCGGAGCTGATGGAGTCGCCGATGATCTCCACCCGCGGCGCCGCGGACGCCGAACGGCTCGGCGTCACGCCAGAGCGGATGGCGGCCGTGCTCGGGATCGGTGCATAGCAGGGATCGGTGGGTTCAAGACTCGCTAGTCGAGCACCTCGGCCGCCACCGGCGCGCGTCGCTGCGCCCACGGCCGGGCCTCCTCCAGCTGAGCGGCCAGAGCCAGCAGGGCGCCCTCGCCCGCGGGACGCCCCACGATCTGTACGCCCAGCGGCAGCCCGTCCTCACCCTGATAGAGAGGCAGTGAGATGCCCGGCTGGCCGCTCGCGTTGAACACGGGGGTGAAAGGGGTGAAGAGTCCCGAGCGGGTGAACGTCGACAGCGGCTCGGGCGCAGCCGTGTCGAGCGTCCCGAGTCGGAGCGGACGCTCGGCGAGCGCGGGCGTCAGCAGCGCGTCGTAGGGTTCGAGGAAGGAGACGAGCTTGCGCGTGTGCGACTGCAGCTGTACCACCGCCGCCATGCTTTCGACGGCTCCCAGGTTTTTGACCATCGAGAAGATGGCCCAGCTCATCGGCTCCATGTCCTCCGCGCTCGGCGTACGTCCGGCGACCATGCCCGAGTAGGCGATCGAGAGCGAGATGTGGACCGAGAAAACGGCCCCGAACAGCTCCGAGAGACCCTCGAGGCGCCACGGAGGTGTGACCTCCTCAACCTCGTGGCCCAGCGAGCGCAGTAGCTCGGCGGCGTCGGTTACGGCCCCTGCGCAGACGGGGTCGACGACCGCGTCGGGGATCGGCGGCAACGTCGTCGCGGCGATGCGCAGCGAGCCCGGCTCGCGCCCGGCGGCCGCCGCGAACGGCTCGGACGGCGGCGGCGCCCAAGTGGCGTCGCCGGGCTCATAGCCGGCGAGCACATCTAGGATCGCCGCCGTGTCGGCGACGGTGCGCGTGAGCATCCCGTCGATGCCGAGCGAGGAGTCGCCGAGTTCGGGCGCCACCGA
>DATMQG010000069.1:0-10771 GCA_035566835.1 Solirubrobacteraceae bacterium | reverse complement strand
CTCGGGAATCACGGTGTCTGCGAGCACCCGCCCCACTGCCTGTGCGCGGGTGAAGCCAAATATCTCTTCGGCGCGGACGTTCCAGTAGGTGATGCGGCCCTCTTCATCCATCGAGATGAACGCGCTGTGGGCGAGATCGAGGATGGCGCGCGCCTGTCCCAGGTCCATTCGCGGGATTATCACCGAGACCGTGTGAGCCGCCAAATCTCGTGTGCGTTCCGTCGCCTCCGCGGCGGTGAGCGGGCAGCTTCCGGCGGGCAGCGAGCGGGTCAGCCTGCGGCGTGCACGTCGCTGTGACCGTAGAACTCGGCCTCGGCGCGCCCCAGCTCTGTGACGGGCTCGTCACCGTACATCCACTCGCGCGCGATCCGGTGCCAGTTGGCGCTCGCACGCAGCTGCGAGAGGACCGCCAGCGTCAGCATCTCCATGCGACGACCGAAGAGATGCTCTGGACGCATGTCCTGGTGGCGCATCTCACGGAAATGGCTCGAGCGCGGGTCAGAGCTCTCGATCATCACATGGGTCGCAATCTCCGGGGTGAGCGTCACAGTTTCGTCGGCCGTCGTGTACCACCAGATCGCGTCTCTGATGAACGCCAGCAGGTGGTCAGGATCCACCTTCTCGGGCTCGGGCAGGAACCCGGATCGTGCGAGCAGCTCGTGAAGGGTGGTGGCGTCGCCCTCGACGACGGCGCGCTGGCATGCGAGCTCGAGCTCCACCGGCTCCGGCTCCATTCTCTTGAACAACCCGAAGTCGAGGAACGCCACCCGACCGTCCTCCTGAAGGAGAAAGTTACCGGGATGGGGATCGCCCGAGAATTGCCGGTGGCGGTACAGGCACCCGAGGAAGAAGCGGAAGATGATCTCTCCTAGCCTGTCGCGCTCCGCCTGAGGGCGGCCCTTGAGCTCCTCGAAGCCGACGCCCGACACGTACTCGGTGACGAGCACCCGCTCGCGCGACAGGCTGCTGATCACGTCGGGGACGAAGATGAACGGGTGGTCCGCGAAGATGCGGGCTAGCGAACGCTGATTCTGTGCCTCGAGCTCGTAGTCGAGCTCCTCGCCGATCCGCTCCTTGATCTCTTCGGCGATCGCCTTCACATCCATGCCCGGCGTCATCCGCTTGAGCAGGCGCATGATCATCTCCAGGTTCTGCAGATCGGCCCGTACGGCCCCGGCCACGCCGGGATACTGCACCTTGACGGCCACCTCGCGGCCGTCGTCGGACAGCGTCGCGCGGTAGACCTGGCCGATCGAGGCGGCGGCGATCGGCTCCTCCTCGAATGACGCGAAGATCTCCGAGATCGGGGCTTCGAGGTCGTCCTCGATCACGCGCCGCATCTGCTTGAACGAGACCGTCGGGGCCGCATCCCGGAGCTTCGCGAGCTCACGCTGGAACTCGTCACGATGCTCCTCGGCGACGAGGCCGACGTCGAGGAACGACATCACCTGTCCGAGCTTCATCGCGGCGCCCTTCATCGTCCCCAGCACCGCGACGATCTGCTTGGCGGTCTCCAGCTGGCGCCTCGCCATGGCCTCCTCGGAGGCCTCCTCGCCGCGAGTTACGTTCGCGGCGCGGGTACCGAACTGCTTGACGGCCTCGGTCGCCGCAAGCGTCGCCACCGTGGCGGTGCGACGCGCACGAGAGGTCGGGATCTTCTCGTTCTCACGCGCCATGCCATGCATGCTACGAATCGGGGGCGCTGCTCATGCGTCGCGCTCGACGCGAGAGCCGGGCACGATGTCGTCCGAGCCGTCCTCCCAGCGCACCCACGCCTTCGTGCCGCCGTCGTAGTCCTCGCCCAGGAAAACGAGCGTCGCCGGCCGGCCGAGAGCCGTCACCGGCTCGGAGCCCTGCGGGTCCAGGCCGCGCCAGACGCGGATGAAGCCGTTCCAGTCCCACTCCCGCGCGACAGACGTCGGCTGGGCGTGGCCCGGGTAGATGATCGTGTCGGGCGGCAGCTCCATGAGCGTCCCCATGATCGAATCCTTCAGGTCGGTGTAGGTCGTGTGGCCGGGTGCTTTCACACCTCCGACCGAGTTCCTGAACAGCGTGTCTCCGGTGAAAACCACCCCCTCGGCGCCAGTGAACCCGCCTGGCGCTGCGCCGCGGGGGCCGCCGGCCGATCGTGCGGCGGGAGGCTTCGCCTCGCCGGACTCGGTCTCGCCGACGAGGAACGAGAGCATCCCGGCGGTGTGCCCCGGCGTGAGCAGCGGACGCACCTCGAGCGTGCCGAAACGCAGTGTCTCGCCGGCTTCGACCGTGCCGAGCTCCGCCGCCGCGCCATTCGTCCCGGCCCCGGTCCCGCCGCCGAGCAGGTCGCGCTCGAGCGGGCTGATCAGAACCTCGAGCTTGGGCCAGCGCTCGCGCAGCGTGCCGACCTCCGAGACGTGGTCGTAATGGTGATGGGTCAGCAGCACGTGCGTGGGTGTGATCCCCATCTGCTCACCCACCGCGATCAGCGGCTCGACCGGGCCGCCCGCATCGACGAAGAAGGCCGGCCCGCCCCGGCCGTCGGCGACGAGATAGGTGTTCGAGAGGAACTGCGGGTGTTCGGAACTCTCGACGATCATCGTGGCGCCATCCTTGCACGCGAAGCCTAGATCGCGTTCGACAGCAGCGACTGTTCGCCCGTGGAGCGCCCCGGATCGGCAAGCTTGCGCAGCCCGTTCAGATAGCGCTCGTCGCCCACGTCGCGGCGCCACTCGAGCGGCGGCACGGAGGTCGCGCAAGCGACGACCCGAGCCCGCGCATGCTCGATCGTCGGGGCCGTCGTCGCGAGCGCGAGCGCCCGAGACGTGCCAACGCTGCGGTAGGTGTGCTCACCGGTCTGCACTGCCGAGGAGAAGAACACATGACAGCCGTCCCGCTCGAGCTCGGCGGGGTCGAGCGTGAACTCTACCGGCGGACCCTGCCGCAGCGCGTAGTCCGGCGAGACAAGGTAGAGGACGAGCGAGGCCTCTTTGCGCAACGGCACGTCCGCGGCGGTGAGGCTGCCCGCGCAGATGCTCCGCATGACCTCGGGCCAGTTGCCGTCGAAGAGGCTCAAGATGTTCATGCACTCGGGGTCGCCGAAGCGCGCGTTGAACTCGATCACCTTCACACCGTCGGCGGTGGCGAAGAAGCCGCTGTTCATGACGCCGCTGAAATGGCGACCCTGCCGGGTCAGGAGCGCGATGATCCGCTCGATGATCGAGCACGCCTGCTCGTAGTGAGCGGGGGTCATGAAGGGCAGCGTCAGGCCTGGCATCGAGAGCGACCCCATCCCGCCGGTGCCCGGTCCCTCGTCACCGTCATAGCGATACGGATAGTCGTAGGTAGCGGGCGGGAAGATGACGGTCCTGCCGTCGCTGATCGCCTGGATCGTGAACTCGGCGCCGACGATCTTCTCCTCGACGAGCACCGACTCCCCAGCCCTGCCCCGTGCGAGCAGGCTCCGCGCGTACTCCTCCGCCTCTGCGTGCGTCGACAGGTGCGGCCCCATAACCTTGACGCCCTTGCCGCCGGTCAGCCCCGAGGGCTTCACGGCTACCGGCGTCGAGCCGAACGAGGTGACCGCGTCGTGCACCTCGCTGTCCTGCTGGACGAGGCGCATCCTCGGCACCGCCTCCGGGGCAACCTCCGCAAGCAAAGTGCGCGCGAAGGCCTTGTTCCACTCGATCTCGGCTCCGGCACGAGTCGGACCCACCGTCCGGGTGCCCTGGGCAAGCAGCGCATCCACGACTCCCGCGGCGAGGGGTTCGTCGGCGCTCACCATGGCGAGATCGATCTCCTTCTCGCGCGCGAAGGCGGCGACTGCGCGTGGGTCACACACGTCTCCGATCGCAAAGCCACCGCCGGAGGCCGACGCCTGGCTCACGATCGACGGATTCTCATGGCCCACGAACGCGTACAGCTCGCTGTGCTCGGCCATCCGCAGTGCGAGGGCGCTCTCGCGCCCTCCGTGACCGACGATCAATGTCCGCACTCCAAACATCGTACGGGGTGGCGACGATCCTGCCGGCGCACCGCGCGAGAGCAGATCAAGTAGGTTCGTTCGAACAGCGCGAGGGGGTCTCGGAGATGAGCACTCAGGCAACGCCACAGGGGGAGCCGGCCGCAAGGCCCGCGAGCGGTGACCGCCAGCTCGACTTCCATCCGGGCATGGAGATGCGGTGGGAGATCACCCGCAGCGCCGCGGACACCGCCGGCGAGCTGTTTGAGGCGACGAACTGGATCGGTCCCGAGATGCCGGGACCGCCCGTGCATGTGCACCCGACCGCGGATGAGAGCTATGAGGTCATCGACGGAGCCCTGGATGTCTCCATCGACGGCGAGTGGAGGACACTCCGGGCCGGCGAATCGGCAACGGTTCCCGCGGGCGTTCCCCACACGCTTCGCAACGCGACTAAAGAGCCGGTACGTATCGTCAACATCCACCGCCCAGCCCAGCAGTTTGAGGCCTTTTTTCGTGAGATGCAGGCGCTGATAGGACAGGGCAAGATCAAGCGTCTCCCACCGAAGGAGCCTCGTTCGGCCATCTACGTGGCGATGCTGTTCGGCCAATATCCGGACGAGATTCGAGTCGTCAGGCCCCCAAGTGGCGTGTTCAGGGCACTCGCCTTGCTCGGGCGAGCACTCGGCTTCAAGCTCAAGCCGTGAACGACGCTCTCGGAGGCCCGGCCAGCCCTGGGCACACGAGCAGTTAGGTCAGCTCCGCGTAGACTCCTCGGCCATGGCGTTGATCCACACCTGCTACCGCATCACCGACATCGACCGTTCGGTCGCCTTCTACAAAGCGCTCGGATTCGAGGAGGTGGGCCGCCTGCCGATTCGCGACGAGGCGGTCAATGTCTTCATGAACCAGCCCGGCGACGGCGACATGCCGCGCCTCGAGCTGACCTACAACCTCGGCGTGGACAGCTACGACCTCGGAAGCGCCTATGGCCACATCGCGATCACCTCCGACGATCTCGACGCCACCCTCCAGCGCCTCGCCGAGCAGGGGATCGCGCCCGAGAAGCCCCCCTACTCGGTGCGCGAGGGCGGCTCGCGCCTGTGCTTCGTCAAAGACCCCGACGGCTATCGCGTCGAGATACTGGAGATGTCGGCCCAGTGACCTGAGTCGTTAGTGCGCAGGGATAGTTTGTTTGTGCCGCGAATGTCGTCGTTGTCAACGCCGATTGCAGGTGGTGATGCCCAAGCGTGCGGAGGTCTTGCTATTGCATCGGCGCGCCGCCGCGGATTGACCTAGACTGCGCCCGCCGGCTGATCGCCTGCCATGCGCGGTTACCGGGGAACAGGTGAGGGAGCGCAAGCCCAATCCGAACGAGCGCAAGGTCACGCGGCGGGCGTGGACCTCCGTGTCGGCCTGCCTGGCGCTCGTGCTGCTGGCCTTCGCGGCGGCTTGCGGAAGCAAGTCCTCGAACGCGTCGCAGAGCACCTCCACGGCCGCCGCGGCGGCGGCGAGCGTGTTCGCGAGCCACGCGAACGCGGTCTGCGCCCAGCCCCAGCCACCGCCGCCCAACGGACCGTTCCCCTATCCGTCGTTTAACCCGCTCCATCCCGAACGCTCGAAGCTGCCGGCGATCGGTCGCTACTTCGAGCGGGCCGGCGGACTCGCGATCGTGACGAAGGAACTCGCCCAGCTCAGAGCGCTCGGAACACCACCCTCCCACCAAGCGGATTGGCGGCGGCTGCTGGCGGCCAAGCAAGCGAGGGTGACCGCCACCGCCAAGCAGATTCAGGCGGCGCTCGTGACCGACGCACCGACCTTCATCGCGACCGTGAACACGCTAACCGCGGTCATGGACCAGGAACGCGCAGCCGCGTCGGCCCTCGGCGCCCCTGCCTGCGCGCCGCCACCCGAAAACCAGGCGCAGGGAATCCCCTTGCAGGCGCAGGGAATCCCCTTGGCGGGCGGTGCCCTCAGCCAGCTGGCCGCCTGCATGCGCGCCAACGGCATAGCCGTCCAGGTGAATAAAACTCCCGGCAACGGCCCGCCTCTGACCTCGACCGTTCCCCTGACCGATCCCAAGTACCAGGCCGCCGGAGCCAAATGCCGCGCCCGGCTGGCGAGTCGATTCCCGGAACTGGCACGGGTTCCGACGCCGCCCTAGCTGCCCGGCGACCGGCGACCGGCAGCCGTCAGCCGTCAGCCGAGGATCATGTTGTGAATCTCGACGACCGCCGGCTCTCCGGGATCGGCTCCGAGCTCGTTCATGATCGGCACGAGCGTCTCGCCGAACTTGTCGAAGGACTCCTGCGACTCCCACACGTCGAAGACCTCGATGCCGCCGTCTTGGCCGGTGAACGCGAAGTGGTACGAGCGCCCGGGCGGCGAGCCTGAGCCGGCCTGCTCGAGGCGTCGCAGAGCCTCGTCGTATCGCTCCTTGGTGAACGATTGAGGTTTGAAATAGAAGCCGAGTGCCATCGAGTCCCCTTGCTTGTCGATTACACGCGCGACTTTACAACGAGCCTGCGGCCCACGCCACCGAGCCGCCGCCGACGCTTCGCGTTCGAGGAGTCTCACGGCATCGACCTCGCAAGTTTTGGCCGGCTCGCGCTACCCTCCCCTCGAGCGATGGCTGACACGGGCAAGATCGCGAAGAACCTCGAGCGTTTTGCGCAGGCCGTGGCCTCGCACGATCGGGAGAACCCGACGCATACCGCCTACGGCATCGGGCTCGCCCACTTCGACATGGAGCGCCTCGGCCTGGACGAGGGCGAGGAGATCCTGCCGGGCATCACGATTCATGGCGACAGCGGCGTCACCGGCAACTTCCGGGTGCTCTGCGACGGTGAGCACGACGAGGGACAGGCCGAGGTCGAGGAGGAGGTCGTCGAGGCGATCTCGACGCAGTCGCTTCCGGCGATCAGCCCGGGCTCGAACCCCTACGAGCGCTGATCGGGCGACGGCCCGGCCGCCGTTCGAGATCAACGGACGACCGGGAACGCAAGCCCCGCGCGCTCGGCGATCATCGCCACGAGGCGCTCGATCGTCGGGCAGCGCAGGTCATGTCGCGCCGCGGCGCGCAGCACCGACCCCGGGATCGCGTCGAGCTCCGGTGGGCGGCCGGCGGCGATATCCCGCTGCATCGAGCTGCCGAGGGTCGCATGAGCTCGGTCGAGCTCGGCGATGGCCGTCGCAGGGTCCACGTCATGCGCTCCCTCGGCTCGCCCGACGGCGCATCCCTCCTCGATCGCCCCTTCCAACTCGCCGCGCAGCGCGGGCGTCGAGCGGATCTCGCCGAGCAGCTTTTCGTAGGCGCTCGTCGTGCACGCAAGCGCGTTGAGCCGCACCAGCTTCGACCACATCACCTGCGCTTCTGACTCGAGCACGCGTGCCCGAACGCCAGCGTCGGACAGCGCCTGCGCGAGCTCCTGCATCCCGTGAGCAGCCCGGCGGTTCGAGCTCGCCATCTGCACCAAGAGAAACGGGCTCGTGTGTACGATCACGCCCGGAGCCGGCCGGTCGGCCTCGACGCGGATCGACCCCGCGAGCACGAGGCCCCGGTTGAAGCGCTCGCGAAGGACCGCGAGGTGGTCGAGCCCGTTGAGCAGTGGAAGCACGAGCGCAGGCTCGACGCCGATCCGCTCGAGCGCCGGCTCGAGCCCCGACGCCTTCGTCGCGACAATAAGTGCATCGACGGGCTCCTCGAGGCGCTCGAGGACACGCGGACGGGTGACGAACTCGCCGAGGCTCACGCTGTTGACCCGCAGGCCTTGCGCGGAGATGACCGCCGCGGTCTGCTCACGCGTCACAACGACCACGTCCGCGCTCCCTGCGTGATCAAGCGCTCCCGCCAGAAGCCCGCCCACTCCACCCGGACCCAGAACGGCGACCTTCATCATCTTGGGTCCACCAGCACGCCCGGGTTCATCACTCCCGAGGGATCGACAGCTCCCTTGGCTGCGCGCAGCGCAGCGGCGAACGGCTGCGGGCGCTGGAGGTCATACCAGGGCCTGTGATCGCGTCCGACCGCGTGATGGTGCGTGATCGTCCCCCCCTCTTCGGCGATCACGTCCGACACCGCTCGCTTGATCGCGCCCCACTGCTCGAGCTCCTCGCCCCGACGCGCCGGGGCAAGGACCGTGAAGTACGGCGCGGGCCCGTCTGGGTAGACGTGGGTGAAGCGACAGAACACGTGCCCCATGCCGCACACTTCGCTCACGGCCTCCCTCGCCGCGGAGCGCACTCGCGCGTGGAAGCGTCCGAACCGCTCCCAGGTGATCGCTGTCTCGAACGTCTCGCTCAAGACGCCCATCGCAACGAGCGTGTCTCGGAGGTAGGGCGCGCCCAGGAAGGCCTCGCGCCACGAGCTCACCGGATCGCCTGCGCCCTGGTCCCGTCGCGGTGAGACCTCGCCGCCGTGCCCCGCGCAGAGCACGAGCGCGCGATCCATCGCCTCCTCGACGGGATGATCGGTGGACTCGAACCCGAGCACCAGCACGGCGCTCGCGCCGTCACCGGCCGACGTGAGCCGCGCCTCACCCTCATCGAGGAGCCGGCAGTTGGATGGGTGAAGGCCTGCTTGCGCAATCTCCCTCACGCACTCGGCACCCTGCGCGAAGCTGCCGAAGCGCACGCCGGCCGAGCGCCGATGCTCGGGTCGCGGCTGGACGCGTACCCACGCCGCGGTGATGACACCGAGCGTCCCCTCCGAGCCGGCGAGCATCCGGTCGGGGCTGACGCCGGCGCCGGAGCCCGGGAGCCGGCGCGACTCCCACACACCCGCCGGCGTGAGGGCCCGCACCGACTCGAGGAAGTCCTCGATGTGCGTCCAGACCATCGCGAAGTGGCCGGCCGCGCGTGTCGCGATCCACCCACCAAGCGTCGAGAACTCGAACGACTGCGGGAAATGGCGCAGCGTGAGCCCGTGCTCGCCGAGCTGGCGCTCGAGCGCCGGGCCCGCGGCGCCGGCCTGGATGTGCGCGGAACGGGAGATCTCATCGACCTCGAGCACGCGGTCCAGCGCGCCCAGATCGATCGCGATCGCGCCCTCGTAGCCGGAGCCGACGAGCGGCGTCACGCCGCCGACGACCGATGTCCCTCCCCCGAAGGGGATCGCGGCCACGTGCTCGTTCGAGCACCACTCGAGCAGCTGCTCGATCTCGGTCTCGTCGCGAGGTCGCGCGACGAAGTCGGGTGGATGCTCGAAACGCCCCCGAAAGCCACGCACGACATCGGCGTAGGACTTGCCGAGGGCGTGCGACGCGCGCGCGTGAACGTCACTCGCGCACACGTCGGCGAGTGCCGGGGGCACCGCCACACGCGGCGGCGCCAGCTCGACGGCCTCGAGGGGGACGGGCTCCTCGATGTCCCCCATCCGGAAACCGAGGTGATCGGCCAGCGTGCCCGCCAGAGCCCGCGCGTCGGTCACCGACAGCTGCTGGTCCTCGAAACCCCAGCCCCAGTGCTTGTGCCTACGGACGGCCATTTGCGCCGAGTCTATTGGCGCGCCGCGGCACCGCCGCCCGCCTGCGGAGGCCCGGGCCAGGGTGCAACAACGCGGCCCGCCTTGCCACTAGCCTTGTTCGCAGATGTCCACCGCGCAAGAACCGGCCACGGAGCCGCCCGTCATCCTCGCCCGCGGGCCGTGGCCGATCGAGCAGGTGAGGGCCCACTGGCGCGAGGAGGAGTTCGAGCCTCCGCCCGCACATACCGAGGCGGCTGACGCAGCGATCGAGGGTCTGCAGCGACGCGGGTCACCGAGTCATGATGGCGTCGCCGCACGCCTCGTGGACTACCGGCTGCAGGGGGAGGGCATCGCGATCGAGCTCCAGCCCCTGCGGTGGGCCCTGCGGCTGGTCGCCGGCGACGCATCGCACAGCATGGCGGCGCTGTGCGTGACGCGCTCGGCCGACGGGCGCTGGCTGGCCGGGCGGCGAGCGGCGTGGGTCTCCACGTGGGCCGGCCGCTGGGCGCTCGGCGCCGGAGGTGCGGTCGACCTGGGAGAGAACCCCGCCGATACGCTGGTCCGCGAGCTCCGCGAGGAGTGGGCCGTGGTGCCCGAGCTCGTGCGCGGCGAGGCGCTCCTGAGGCTGCCGCACGGACTGGTCATGTTCGTCGGCCAGGCCTGGCTCCCCGAGGGCGCCGAGGATGCCGTGATGCCCGATCACGAGCACGACGCCTTCTCCTGGTGGCCGCACGACATCGACGAATGGCCGCCCGAGGCAGGTGAGACCCTGCCCCGGATGGCTCGCTGGCTCTCCGAATGAGCACCTCCGCGCGGTCGGCGGCTGGACCGCTCACGTTCACACGCCTGAAGTGGACCTCCCTCATTCACTCGTGCGTGTACCTCGCGTTGCTCGTGAGCGCGTTCGCCGCCGGCAAGCCGGAGCCGCTGACGTTCGTACTCGGCCTCACCCACGGGGTGATGTGGATCCTCATGTCGATGGCGTCGATCATGGCCGCGCGGCTGGGCATCGTGTCCTTGAAGACCGCCGTCGCAGTGGCGGTGCTGGGGGGCATCGCGCCGTTCTTCGGCAGCTACCAGTTCGTCCGTGAAGCACGCATGCGCGCGCGATAGAGTGAGGATTCGATGGCAACGGGCACCACGGCTCAGCAGACTGTAGATGTGGTGACTCCTGCCGCCGGGGAGTCGGTAAGCGAGGGAACGATCCTCGAATGGCGCGTCAAGCTCGGCGACTTCATCAAGGTCGACGAGACGATCGTCGAGATCTCCACGGACAAGGTCGACCTCGAGCTCCCCTCGCCCGCCAGCGGCACGGTGAGTGAGATCCTCGTCGAGGAGGGCGACACGGTCACGGTCGGGCAGGTCATCGCCCG
>DATMQG010000068.1:0-8233 GCA_035566835.1 Solirubrobacteraceae bacterium | reverse complement strand
CCTGCAGAGCGGGCACGACCTCGTCGAAGACGAGCGTCATCGACCAGTTGCGGATCGCCCCCTGGCTCATGAACGCCTCGGCCGCCTCGGGTGGAAACCAGTCGATCGTGGCGCAGTAATCCTGGGAGATGATCAGCCGCTCGGCGTGCCCGCGTCGCAGCAGCTCGGCGGCGGTCGCGTTGCGCTTGTCGATCGGCAGGAACATCTCGAGCCCGTAGCGGTCGAGGCCGACGTACACGCCTCGGGCGAGGAGCGCCTCGATGTACTCGACATCGTCGGTGTCGCCGCAGTGCGCGATCTGTACGCGCGAGAGATCGACGCCCTCCTCCGCGAAGATCTCGACCTGGCGGGGTCCCGTCGCGACCGCCGGCATCGAGTGCGCCATGATCGGAGCACCGGTCAGGACGCTTGCGCGGGCGACAGCGCGGTGGATCTTCTCGACGTTCTCGGTGATCCCGGCCGCGTCGGCGGCGCACTTCAGGAACGCCGCCCTTATTCCGGTGTCCTGGATACCGCGCTCGATGTCGGCCACGAAGTGGTCGGCCATCGCGTCGACATCGCGGTTCTCGAAGTAATGGGGGAGATGGTCGTGGGTGTAGATGCCGGTGCAGGCGATGATCCGCACGCCGGTCTGATCGGCGACCTGCTTCATGAAGCGCACGTCGCGTCCGCCGAACATCGCCGTCGCATCGACGATCGTCTCGACGCCTTTGGACTTCGCGCCCCCGACCGCCTCGAGCGCTGCGTCGAGTTCCGCCTGCTCGTCATAACGCTCGGGCCACTGCGCCACCACCGCCTCGTCGCGGAAGCGCACATGCTCGTGCGCGAGTACGACCCCCAGATCCCCGGCGTCGACGGCTCCCTGCACGGTCTGCACCTCGGGCATTGCGATCTCCCCTCGTTGTCTGATCAGCGAAGCGGCTCGCCCCAGTCGGTCTCGTCGCGCAGCTGCGCCTTCAGCAGCTTGCCGCCGGGGTTGCGCGGCAGAGGATCCTCGCGCACCGAGACGTACTGGGGGACCTTGAAATCCGCGAGCTGCGCACGGCAATGGCTGATCACGGCCTCGATCTCGAGCTGGCCCGCGGCGGCCGGCACGATGATGGCGCCCACCTTCTCGCCCATCATCTGGTCCGGCACCGCCACGACCGCCGCCTCGCCGACCCCCGGAGCGCCGGCGAGCGCGTTTTCGACCTCGATCGAGTAGACGTTCTCGCCGCCGCGGTTGATCATGTCCTTCTTGCGGTCGACGATGTAGAGCAGGCCGTCGTCGTCGATGCGCGCGACATCGCCCGTGTGCAGCCAACCCGCCACGAACGTCTCGGCCGTGGCCTGCGGCTTGTTCCAGTAGCCCTGCACCACGTTCGGCCCGCGCACCAGCAGCTCGCCGGCGCCGGTCTCGGGATCGGGTTCGTCGAGCGCCAGGTCGACCACGGGCATCGCGAACCCGACCGAGTCGGCGTGATCGGCCGCCTCCTCGTGGGGCAGGAACGAGGTCAGCGAGGAGGTCTCCGTCAGGCCGAAGCCGTTGCCCACGCGCGCGTTGGGGAATGCCTCCTTGATCTGCGCGACGAGGCTCTCGGCGATCGGCGCGCCACCGTAGGACACCCAACGAACGCCGCTCACGTCGAGCGCGGCGAATGCCGGGTTGCGGATCACGGCATGGTAGATCGCCGGCACCGAGACGAGCTGGTTGACGCCGTGCGCGCCGACCGCGGTGAAGAAGCCCTCGAAGTCGAGTGGGCCGGAGAGGATCTCCACGCGCCCTCCGACCTCCAGCATCGGGATCAGCTGGCTGTTGCACCCGGTCACGTGGAACAGGGGGACCGAGACGAGCGTCGAGATCTCCGGGCCCTCGCTGCGGTCGGTGAAAAGGCAGCGGAACGCGTTCTCGCTGTTCGTGGTGAAGTTGGCGTGAGAGGTCATCGCGCCCTTGGGGAAGCCCGTGGTGCCACTCGTGTAGAAGATCGCCGCGAGCTCGTCCGCCGTCAGGTCCTCGACGGTCGTGGCCTTGCCTTCGGGCGGTGAGGCTCCGGCCGCAAAGACGAAGCGGGCGCCCGAGTCATCGACCACGTATGCGGCCTCGTCCTCCGTGAAGCGGGTGTTGACCGGGACGGCCACCGCCCCGAGCATCTGCACGCCGAAGAACGCGAGCACCCAGTCGATCCCGTTGTGCAGCCTGATCGCCACGCGGTCGCCGCGTCGCACGCCCTCGGCCCGCAGCCCTCCGGCCACGCGCGCTGCGCGATCCCACAGCTCGGCGTAGCTGATCGACGGCCCGCCGACCTCGACGAGCGCGATCGCGGAGCCGTCGCGCTCGACGCTCGCGCGGAGCATGTGCACGAGCGAGGCGGGACGACCGAGGTAGCGGGCGATGCCCTCCGCGTCTCGCTCGACCAGCGTCTCGTCAAACGGATTGCGCCCTCGCGGCGATGCCTGTACCACCGGGACCTGTGCCACTTGACCACTCCCCTCTAGCTGACGAGCAGAGCCTACCCTGCGAAGTGCTTGGCGGCCATCTGCTCGATCGTTCCTTTGGTTCGCCGTGTCGTCTGCCCGAGCGCCCGCTCGATCGCTGCCAGGTCGAGCGCCGTCTCGAGCGTCCCTCCGCTCGGAAGCCAGTACAGCTCCCGCTCGCCGAACGCGAGGCGGTCGCGCTCGTCGGCCAGCGCGAGCACGTCCGCGCGCACCTGCGCGGTTGGCTCGCTGGCGAGAATCGAGACCTGGAGCTTGCCCTTCGAGGCCTCGATGATCTCGGGCTCGAACGGCTGCATGGCGGCGATCTCTCGCAGCTGGGGCGCGGTGCGCAGCAACACGGGCACGGCGTAGCCGAGCGACCGTGCGAGAGCATCTTCGATCTCCTGCGTCATCTCCGCGAGCGGCCGGCGCCCGGCCGTGAAGGCGACGTTGCCGCTCGCGCGAAACGTCTTGACCTCGCTGAAGCCCATCGCCGAGAAGGTCCTGCGCAGCTCCTCGTTCGTGACGCGGTGGTGGACACCTACGTTCATCCCGCGAAGGAAGGCCGCATGGCTCGACATGCGCGCACGATAACGCGGGCATCGCCGCCGCATTGCGGCGACGATCCGGGTTTGGCGCACCAGTCGGGGAGCGGCTAGTCTGCGAGCACGTCCGCAACCCGAGGGGTGTCCGATGGCCGAGAAGCTCACGCTCTATGTCTGTCACGGCGATGATGGCGGCCCGCGGATGCATCCCTGTCGGCGCGTGCAGGAGGCGCTCCAGGCCGCGGGCATCGACTACGACAAGGTGATCGCCGCCCACGGCAGCCCGCTCCCGTTCCTGCGCAAAGGCTCTCGTGAGCAGCTGCGCGACGCGACCGGGGCAACGAAGCTCCCCGCGCTCGAGCTTCCCGACGGGACGGTCATCACGCACTCGCGCGCCATCCTCTCGTGGATCGGGGAGCGCAACTGACCGGGGAGCGATCACCGCGCGCCCGCGAGCGCGGGCGAAGACGAACCGCCGGCTAGCGCTTGCTCGGCAGAGACCGGGCGTACGCCACGCCGCGGGCGACCCATGCTTCGAGCTGGCGCTTGGTTCGCAGTCCAGCCGCGTCAACCCGGAGCCATCCCTGCATCTCGCGGCCACGCATCTCGAAGGGAAACGCGTGCTGCCTGTCAAGCAGCGCATCGGTTTCGGCGGGGTCGACGCGCAACAGCATCCCGCCCCGGCCGCTCGCGCTCACGGACATGTTGCCGTCGATGAGGAACGCCAAGCCGCCGAACATGCGCTGCTCGCTGACGCCGTCCTCCATCGCAACGAGCTCGCGGATCCGGTTTGCGAGGTCCTCGTCGTATGCCATCGGCAAATTATTCCCGGATCGCTGCTGGTGCGACGCGCGCCGTGCTGGTAGCGGCCGACTCGCCTCAGCCGACGGCGTGAGCGCCGGCGCGATCGGCGAGGATCGCCGCGAGGCGGGCGCGATGATGCTTTGGGCCTCCGAGCAGCGCGGCGTCCATATGGGCCCGCTTAAAGAGCCAGTGCACGTCGGCCTCCCAGGTGAAGCCGATCCCGCCGTGCGCCTGGATCGCGCTTGCGGTCACCTCGCGTCCGGCGTCTGACGCGGCGACCTTCGCCATCGCCGCAGCCTCCGCGAGCGCTCCGGGATCGGCGTCGGCCGCCCAGGCGGCGTTGGCGGCGGTCGACCGCGCCTTCTCGGTTTCGAGCAGCATCTGTGCGCAGCGATGCGAGACGGCCTGGAAGGAACCGACGGGCACGCCGAACTGCTTGCGCTCCTTCACGTAGGCGACCGTCATCTCGAGCGCGCGATCGCAGACGCCGACGAGCTCGGAACTGACCGCCACCAGCGCGCGGTCGACGCCCGCCGAGACGTCACCCGCGAGCGGCTCTCCCGCGTCCTCGGCGCCGCTCACACGCGCCGACGAGCGCGTCGGGTCGATCGACGCCACGGGGGTGACCTCGGCCTGCTCGGGGCTGAGAACACGAGCGCCATCGTCCTCGACGAGCACGATCACATCCGCGTCGCCGGCGCCGATGACGAGCTCGGCGGAGCCGTCGAGCGCCGTTCCGAGCGCCCCCTTGGTCTCGCCGGAGGCGAGGCCCGGCAGCCAGCGGTCGCGCTGCTCCGGCGAGCCGGCGTGCTCGATCAGCGTCGCGGCGAGCACGCTCGGCAGGAACGGGACCGGCGCCAGCGCGCGGCCGAGCTCCTCGCAGAGGATCGAGAGCTCGATGCGCCCGAGCCCCTGTCCACCGTGGTCCTCCGGGAGCGCGATGCCGGGCCATCCGAGCTCGGAGAGCTCGCGCCACAGCTCGCCATCCATGCTCGCGGCCTCGGCATGCTCGCGAACGCGCTCGGGTGCTGCCCGCTCGGCGAGCAGGTCACGCGCCGTGCGCTGGATCTCGCGCTGGTCGTCGGTGAAGCCGAAGTCCATCGTGCTCCTACGCCGCGACCTTGAGCCGCGGCAAGCCGAGCACGCGCTCCGCGACGATGTTCTTCAGCACCTCGGTCGTGCCGCCCTCGATCGTGTTGCCGCGGGCTCGCAGGAACTCGTAGCTCCAGCTCGTTCCCGCGGTCAGCGCATCGGGGCCGATGATGTCCACGGCGAGCTCGGTGAGTCGCTGGTTCGTGTCCGACCAGAGCCACTTCACGAGCGAGCCCTCCGGCCCCGGCTGGCCGTAGCGTTCGGCGTCCGTGAGGCCCTTCCACGCCATCAGCCGCAGCGACTCGCAGCGCACGTGCAGCTCAGCGAGCGCATCCGCGTAGAGGGGGTCCTCGAGCAGGCCACGCTCTGCCGCCCTCGAGATCACGTCGTCAAGCAGCTGGCGCAGGCGGATCTGCAGCGCGAAGCCGAGACCGGCGCGCTCGTTCATGAGCGTGGTCAGGGCGACCGTCCAACCGTTGCCGACGCCACCGACGACGTTCGCGTCGGGGATCCGCGCCTCCTCGATGAAGAGCTCGTTGAACTCCGCCTCGCCGGTGATCTGGCGCAGCGGGCGAACCTGAACCCCGTCCTGCTCCATGTCCATCAGGAAGTAGGTGAGGCCCTTGTGCTTTGCCGCCTCGGCGTCGGTGCGCGCCACCAGCATGCACCACTTCGAGTACTGGGCACCGCTCGTCCACACCTTCTGTCCGGTGACTACCCACCCGTCCGGGTGGGCGGGATCTCTCACTGCCCGGGTTTTCAGTGACGCCAGGTCGGATCCGGCATCGGGCTCAGAGAAGCCCTGGCACCAGATCTCCTCGGCGGAGAGGATCGGGGGCAGATAGCGCTCCTTCTGCTCCGGCGTTCCCCACACCATCAGCGTCGGTCCACCGAGCAGCAGCCCGAGCGTGTTGGCGGAGAACGGCACTCGGGCGCGTCCGATCTCCTCGAAGTAGATCGCCGATTCGGTGGGCGTCGCGCCGCGTCCGCCGTACTCAGCCGGCCAGCTCGGAGCCGCCCAGCCGGCGTCATACAGACGGCGCTGCCAGTCGCGCCGCCAAGCGAACTGCGCGTCATCACCGCCGTCGGACGGCTCGGGGTCGGGCGGGTTATCCGCCAGCCAGCCGCGCAGCTCGTCGCGGAACGCGGTCTGCTGCGGAGTGAAGGTCAGGTCCATGACTGTCTGTTGGAGCCTACCCGACGAACTTCTCCGCGGGGCGCCAGGGCTGGATTTTGGCGTGCTCGCGCCGGGCGCCGTCAGGCCTCGGTGACGCGTGGGGCGTAACGGTGGTGCAGCATCCACGCGTTGCCGTCCGGGTCGCTGAAGAACGCCATGTGACAGACGCCTGTGTCAAGGGTCTCGCCGGCGAACTCGATGCCTCGCCCCTCGAGCTCACCCCGCGCAGCTCCTACGTCGTCGACGTGCAGCGCGATTGCGTTGGGGTTCGTCCTGTGCTCCAGCCCGAACCCCTCAGCGTCGAACACGCTGAGCGTCAGGTTTCCCGTCTCGAACTCGGCGTACTTACGCTCCTTCACGTAGACCGATCGCGGCAGTCCGAGCGTCTCGCTGTAGAACTCGACGGCCGCGTCGAGATTGCGGGTCGGGACGCCGACGAAATCGACGCCGGTCACGAGCTGGGGGGTCATCCTCATGCCTCCTTGGTTCTCGGCGAACAGCGACAGGGGATCTTAGCCACGAGCACCCGAGCGCCGGCCCGCCGCGACGCGAGCGACCTGCTCGCTCGATGCGCTGCCCGGCCGCTGCGCGAGAGACACGCCGGTATCGCGGCTACGGTTTCCGGGCCGCACAAAGATCACCCAGAGAAGGAGGCCAGATGGCGAGCGTCAGCGAACCTGCGCCGGCGAGCACTGATCCGATGCGCCACCACAAGCACTACCAGGAATCGACGCACGGACCGTCACCGTACGCCGGCGGAAGCAGCTTCATGGAGCGACTCTCCGAGGCCGTGGCGAGCGGCATGGGAACGGTCGGGTTTCTGCTGGTCAGCACGGCCGTCATCCTCGCCTGGGTGCTCGCCAACCACGTGCTCCATTTCCTCAGCAACTCTTGGCACGGGCTGTTGAACGGGTCTGGCTTCGACCCGGCGCCGTTCATCCTGCTCAACCTCGTGTTCTCGGCCGTGGCCTTCTTCACCGGCGCGCTGGTGATCATCGCCCAGAAGGCACAGACGAGAACGGACAAGGCGAACGAGGAAGCCGCCGCGGCGCATCGCGACGAGCTCGCGAAATTCCAGACGCAGCTGCTCGAAAAGAACACCGACCTGACGGAGCAGATCCACACGCTCACTGCGAAGATGAACGCGCTCACCCAGGAGGTCCACACGGCCACCTGCGGGCGCAGCGTCCAGACACCGGGGAAAGGGGCCTAAGATGCACCTCGAGGCGGAGATCACGATCCAGCGGCCGCGTGCCGACGTCTTCGACTACCTCGCACACGCGGAGCACCTGCCGGAGTACGTGACCGACTTCGCGTCGGTGAAGCAGCTCTCCGACGGCACGCCCCGCCAGGGCACCGAGTACGGCTACGAGATGGTGCGCGGCCAGGTCCAGGGGACCTTTCGGTGGACGGAGTTCAGCGAGGCCTCGAACCTGGCCTGGCACGGCCCGCCGGCGAAGTCGGGGCCGGGCTCGATGGAGCCCTCGGGACGGTGGGAGCTCTCCGACGAGGACGCCGGCACGCACGTCAAGCTGGTGATGACGCCGAAGCCTGGCGGCCTGTTCACGCTGCTCGCGCCGCTGATGGCGATCGGGATGAAAGGCGGCAACGCCAAGGCGCTTCAGCGGCTCAAGCAGCGGCTCGAGCAAGGCGCCGGTACGCCCGCTGCCTGACGCCGCGTGCGCCGCTAGATTCGAAGTGTGAGCCTCGAGGAGCGAACGGAGCTGAGCGTCGCGCATCTGGACGCCGACGCGTTCTACGTCTCGATCGAGCTCCGCCGCCGCCCCGAGCTGCGCGGGCGCCCGGTGGTCGTCGCGGGGAGCGGACCGCGCGCCGTCGTCACGACCGCAAGCTACGAGGCGCGGCGCTACGGCGTGGGCTCCGCGATGCCGGCCGCGAGGGCCAGGCGACTGTGCCCCGATGCCGTGTTCATCCCACCGGACTTCGCCACCTATCGCGAGGTCTCGGCTCGGATGATGGAGCTCCTGCGCTCCCACGTCGAGCGGGTCGAGGTCGTCGGGCTCGATGAGGCCTACCTCGACCTCGAGGGTCTCTACTCGCCGCGCGCCGCGATGCGCCGCCTGGTGGCCGAGATCAGGGCCGCCACGCAGCTGACCTGCTCGGTGGGCATCGGACCGAACAAGCTCGTCGCGAAGGTGGC
>DATMQG010000067.1:0-3485 GCA_035566835.1 Solirubrobacteraceae bacterium | reverse complement strand
CGCTCGAAGACGGCGAACCGCCGCTCCTCCTCCGCGCACACCGGGAGCACGCGCCGCTCGACGCGCATGCGCCGACCGCGCCCGCGGCGCACCGGCCCGACGACGATCGCGCCGCCGCGGTAGACGTCGCGGTCGAGCAGCGAGTGCAGCGTGACGACGGGGTCGTCGTGCTTGGTCGCCGGATGGACGAAGTCGACCACCAGCCCCGCCTCCTTGCCCGGATGGCGGCGCGTGACGCGACCGACGCGCTGCTGGTAGATGCGCTTGGAGGCCGTCGGAGCCAGGTGCACGCAGACCGTCGCCCGCGGGCTGTTCCAGCCCTCGGCCAGCAGCTGCGCATTGATCAGCACGTCTATGTCGCCGCGCTCATAGCGCGCGAGGATCTCCGCGAGCTCCCGCTTGGGGGTCTCTCCGGAGACCGCCTGGGCCTTTATCCCCTCGGCGCGAAACGCCTGCGCGAGGTTGTATGCGTGGCGCACCCCCGCCGCGTAAACGACGCCGGGCACGCCGTTGAAGCGCGTTTTGTACAGGTTGGCGACGGCCACGTTGAACGGCTGCTGATCCAGCAGCTTGGCCAGCTCCTCCTGATCGAACTCCGTGTCCACCTCGCCTCGCCGCAGCGGCACCTTGGCGATCGTGCGCACGCCCACGCCGGGCGAGATGCGCACGCAGCGCAGCGGCGCGATCACGCCGCGGCGGGCAGCCTGCGCGAGGTCGAAGCGAGAGGTCTGCGTCGGGAACAGGTCGGTCACGTGACGCGCGATCAGCGCGCCCGTGGCCGTCATGCCGATGAAGATCGGGCCCGTCCAGTTGCGGATCGCACCGCTCGTCTTCTCCCCGAGTGCCGTGTGCGCCTCGTCGCAGATCACGATTGTGTAGGCGCTCGAGATCTTGCCGGCGTTGCGCACGAACCACTGGTAGGTCTCGACGGTCACCGGGCCCTTGACGGAATCCTCGCCCTTCAGAAGCGGTCTCGAGATGCGCTCCGAGTAGCCGCGATCGCGCAGCTCGCCGTGGAACTGGTCGACGAGGTTGCGCCGGTGGGTGAGGATCAGGACGCCCCCGGTCTGCGAGGCCTCGACGAACCCGAGTGCCGCGACCGTCTTGCCCGCGCCCGTGGCGTGCTCGAACCAGAAGCGCTTGGCCGCGTTGGGATCCTCGGGCTGCTCGCCGAGCGAGTCCTCCTCGTCCTCATCCGCCCAGTCGCGCGGCTCCTCCTCGGAGTCGCCCTCCTGCTCGGAGTCGCCTTCCTGCTCGTCCTCGTCGATCGGCTCGAGCTCGTCGTCGTCGTCCTCGTCCTCGTCCTCATCAGGAGCGGCACGCTGAACGGGGCCTAGCTCGTCGTCGTCCTCGTCGAGGTAATCGTCATCATCGGGCTCCTCCTCGTCCTCGTCCTCCTCCTCGGCGTCGGCATCGCGGACAGCCACGGAGGCGCCGTTGGGCTCGGATCCGTTGGCTGCCACCTCGTCGGGGCCGAGGATGTCGGCCGAGGCGAGCAGCTCCGGCGAGGCGGAGGCGGCGACGCGACCATTGCCGCCCGAAACGGTGCGCTCCGCCTCGGCGAGCAGCGCCACGAGCGTGCCCGACAGAGCGTCTACCTGGTGGGCCGAGAGCTCGGTGCCGTCGGCGAGCTTCGGCTCATCGTCGGAGAGCAGGCGCTCGAGTCCCAACAGCAGCGAGAACTCGCGCCGCCAGGCGGTCGACGGGTGCTTGGCCTTGGGGTCGGCCGCGAGCTCGGAGAGCGCCTGATCGAGCGCGCGCCTGCGCGGGCTGCCGGCCGCCAGCGCGACGGCGGCATCCTCGCCGGGGTGCACGAAGCGCTCGCGCACGAGCTTTTCCGCTCGCGCGATCTCGGCGGAACTCGGAACGGGCACGGCCGCTGGGACCGCTGAGGTTGATTCGGCCATTGAGGCTCTTGGACTTCGAGACGGAGCCGCCGTCGAGAATGCTCCGGCACGGCTCAGAAGGATGGCGCTCGACGCGCCGTTGCCGGATGCTCAAAGCCACCCGACTATTACGTGTACCAACCAGGATATAGCACGCGGGGGCGTCGTTGAAGTGGCGTCGATGAAGTGGAGCCAATCTGCGACCCTTAGCGGCGATGACGGCAAAGCGCACTCCGATCGTGGCGCTCGGAGCGGCTCTCGTCGCGCTGCTCGTGGTCGGTCTGGTCGAGCTTGCCGGGTCCTCGACGTCGCAGGCTCCCACGCCGGTGAAACTGACGCTCGCTCAGATGCGCGCCAGCTTGGCAGGGTCTCCCCAGCCGCTCGCCGAACTCCACGCCCAGGCCGGTCAGCTGCTATCCGGCGGGGCCTCCAGGCTGCAGGCCCGCCTGGCGTCGCTGCGGGGCCGGGCCGTGGTCATCAACAAGTGGGCCTCATGGTGCGAACCCTGTCGCGCGGAGTTCGCCGCGTTCCAGCGCGCTTCGCTCTCGCAGGGGCGCCGGGTAGCGTTCATCGGAATCGACTCGGGCGACTCGAGCCGCGCCGACGCGCTCGCGTTCCTGCGCTCTTTCCCGGTCAGCTATCCGAGCTACTACGACCGCAGCGGGCGGCTTGGCGCCGCGGTGACGGACTCGACGTTCACGCCGGTCACGGTCTTCTACGACCGTCGCGGCGCGCAGTTCATCCACCAGGGTCCCTACCTGAGCGAGGCCAAGCTCGAACAGGACGTCAGGCGCTACGCGCTCGACGCATAGAAGTTGCCCGAGATCCGGATCGACCCGCTCAGCGGGCAGAAGACGATCATCGCCGGCGAGCGCTCGCTGCGCCCGGGCGGGGAGCCGTGCTGCGCGCCGCCCGAGCCGATCGATCCCGCGAACGACCCCTTCGCGGAGGGGCACGAGGACCGCACCCCTCCCGAGATCTACGCAGTGCGCGCGGCCGGTGGGCCGCCAGACTCGCCCGGCTGGACTGTGCGCGTGATCCCCAACCTGTATCCCGCGCTCGCGCCCGCGACGCGAAGCGAGGCGACCGCACCCGACCCCGAGGGCGGCGCCTGGCCGGACCTGTTCGCCTCGGCGCCGGCGACGGGCGCGCACGAGGTGATCGTGAACGGGCCACAGCCCGTTCTGTCGCTGGCCGAGCTGCCGGTCGAGCAGGTGGTCGCCGCGCTAGAGGTCTGGCGCGAGCGCATGCGCGCCCACGCCGACTGCGCCTGCGTGCAGCTGATCGTCAACGAGCGCCGCGAGGCGGGCGCGTCATTGCCGCACACCCACGCCCAGCTGTACGCGCTCGACTTCGTGCCGGCCGCGGTCGCGCGCGAGCGCGAGCGCTTCGGAGCGTATGCCACACGCATGATGGGCCAGTGCCTGCTCGAGGATCTCGTCGCAGCGGAGGTGCGCAGGCGCGAGCGGATCGTGGCGATCGACGACGAGGCCGTGCTGATGGCGCCCTACGGCTCGAGGCTTCCCTTCCACCTGATGCTGGCGCCGCGGCGGCCGCGCGCCCGTTTTGAGGAAGACGGCGCCACGGGCGCGGCGCTGC
>DATMQG010000066.1:0-30452 GCA_035566835.1 Solirubrobacteraceae bacterium | reverse complement strand
GGGCCTCGCCGTCAACGGCTGGGTGCCGGTCGACCAAGCCAACCTCAAGACCCAGTTCCCCCGGGTCTACGCCCTCGGCGACGTCTGCACTGGCCCCCGCACCGTCCCCAAGGCCGGGATCTTCGCCGAGTCCGCCGCGCTCGTCGTAGCCGACGATATCGCGGCCGCGATCACAGGCGCGCAACCGCCGGCGCCGTATGAAGCGTCGGGCATCTGCTACGCCGAGTTCGGCGACGGGCTCGTCAGCAAGGTCGAGGTCAACTTCCTCAGAGGCCCGTCGGCGGCGGCCCAGCGGCACGACCCGTCGCGCGAGATCGCCGCCGAGAAGAACGAGTTCGGCACGACCAGGCGGAGGCGCTGGTTCGGGCTCTGAGTCCGCACCATCGGACGCGAGTCTAGGTAGCGCGGACGGACGGGCGCCGGGGCGATCGCTCCGCCGGGCGCCGCGGTCATGGACGCGAGAGCTACGGAGTACGAACGAACGTCTAGGGGTAGCGCAACCCGCTCGAATACGCTAAAGGCGACGACCGGAATCGAACCGGTGTAAACGGCTTTGCAGGCCGCTGCGTAGCCACTCCGCCACGTCGCCAGGAGCCTCCCAGGGTATCGGTCCGTTGGTACCCTGTGGTGCTGCCCAGGGCGATTAGCTCAGCTGGGAGAGCGCCGCCTCGACAAGGCGGAGGTCACTGGTTCGAGCCCAGTATCGCCCACTAAGGAACCCCTGGAAAGCAGCGCTTTTTTAGTTTTGTGGTACTCGCGAGGTGGTTAGGTTCAACCTCAGCGATGTCCGCCTCTGACTGAGCATAAAGCGTTGCAGCCGTTTCATGCGGGTAAGCAAGGTCGCGGGTCCACGGATGGACCAGGGCGTCGCGGCTGGTTCTCCTGCTAAGCCGCGACGCCCGGATCTGCATTTTGCCGACTGGAGACTGCGTCCGCGCCAGCAGGGGCCTGGAGGTGCTGCCGGCCATCACGGCCGAGACACTCTGCGTCGAAGGCCACGCCAAGGCGCTCGTCTTCCCCACTTTCGTATCGAGTCGGCGCGAGCAACACGGGATCACGTCCCGCTAACCTTGCCGGAGCGTCTGACGGATTAGCCGCAGTGCACGCTGGGCGTCCTCTCGGTGTCCAGGCGCGCGGGGGGTAGGGGAGGCCCGGCGGGCTCCTCCTCTGCCGGGCTTTCCACGCTCTAGGGCAGGTCGTCGTCAAACGGGCGGGGAGGACGGCGCGCTCCTGCTCCCTTTTCCTCCGTGGTCCTCCCCGTTATCCCCGTTGGGCTCCTCCTGTTTAGCAATTAGGTCGTACCAGCGCCGGGGCAAGCCTAAACATCTCCCAAAATGCGAGGTCGCCGCCCAGGATTGCCTCACCGAGAGCCGCGTAAGGATTCCCGCGATCCGAGGTCGAAGTAGGGGTCACTGAGGGCAGGGCGGTAGGACCTGTTTTGTCGCCGGAGAAGCGAAGGCAAAGGGTTGCACCCCCACGGCGCAAAGCCGGACCAGGTTTGACCGTCGACGGTCCGGGGTGGCCCCTGCGAACGACTGTCCTTCCGCGTGCCACCCGGCCGGGCGACCATCGCGTCGGCCGCGCCGGGTCTTCCAAGGATCAAGCACTGGATGGAGGCCGCCGCCCCCTTCGCAGGGGGGCGGCGGCCTCCATCACTTCCGTACGGTTTGTGACCGCAAACTAAAACGTCACTTGCAGAGCGGGTTCTTGGGCGCTCCTTCGCACGGGTTCGGCATGGTCGGCTGAGGCGGCGGAGCCGGCTGTCCGACCGGTTTTCTCAGGGCCGCGGCTTCTTGCGCCGCCGCTTGGATGTATTCGTACGCCGCCAAACCGCCGCCTGGGTTCGGCGTGGTGCTGTTCGTGCAGTTCCATTTTGATTGGATGCTTTTCGGGAAGGTTCCGTCGCTGAACGAGTTGCTGCTCAGGCAGTTGTTCTTTGACTGCGATTCCACGCCCAGGAATATTTCGCTGGCACCGCTCGCGAGCGTCACATCGCCGGCGAATGGCGACCGTAGGTGGTAGCCGTTGCGGTTGAATTCGTTCTTGCTGATCCGGTTCCCCGCCAGCTGGAAGAAGATCGTTCCCAGAAAACCGTTTTCCGGGGTGAAGGGGTTGGGGAACTCGATCCCGAACACCCCGTCGTTAGCGTTCCTGGTAATGACGTTGCTTTCGATCAGGTCGGCGTAGACGCCGGGAAGTATGACGCCCGTCCCGAACCCAGCTTGTGCCGTGGTTCCGTTGACCGGAACCGTGAGGTTGTTGTTTTCCGTTATCCGGTTGTTGCGGATGATCGTGCACCGTTGGATGTTGGTCGTCGAGATTATCGGCGTGGGTTCTGGGTTTTCGATGTTCGGACGGCCGCATTCCCCGTCCTGCGGCGGAGGTTCGTCACCGGGGTTTTCCGAGTTCGGCACGATGCCCGCCGAGTTGTTTCGGAAGAGCGACTGTTGGATCACAAGCTTGCCGCCCGAGTTCGAGCCCGAGTAGCCCAGCGCGTTGTTTTCCATCGTCGCCCCGGTGATGGTCGCGTTGCATTCCTGGCAGGCGCCCAGGTACATGCCGGAGTCGTTGAACCCGGAGGCATAGATGTTGTTCCAGGAGCCTTCGGTCTCGTGACCCGTGAAGATCCCGTAGCTCCCGTTCAGGCCGGTGTCATATGCGGTCAGGTAAGCGCCGAACCAGCCGTGCGCTCCGACTTTTGCCGTGCCCGTGCCTCCGTTCCACCAGATCTCGTTGCCGCAGTTTTCGCAGCCGGTATCGAAGTTGCGCACGGTCAGGTTTTCCACCCATACGTTGTTGGTCTTATAGATTTCGATGCCGTTGCCCGGTTTGTTCTGCCCGTCTACGATCACGGTGTTGCGGTTCATGCCCCTGATCCAGATCCCGGACTGAGCGCTTGTGACCTTGACTGATTCGTAATAGGTGCCGGGTTCGACGAGCACGTAGTCGCCGGATGTGGAGGCGTTTACCGCACCCTGAATGGTTTTGAAGTAGGTGGTGCCCGGCGGGACTTTGGCGGGCGCTTCGCCCTGGCGAACGATGTTTACGTTCGCCGCGGCGGCGCTGGCAGTCACACCAAGCGCAACCACCACCATTGCAATTGCTGTCGCACGCCAAGCGCCCGCCAATTTGCTGCGCGAGCGAGTGCGATACCGACGCATGGATGACATCTTGTCCCCTCCTCCTCGTCCTGGAATGAGCGGGTGCTGATCCTCGGTGAGGACTGGGCCGGGGGCGTCGTGGCGTCGAGCCATCGATCTCCCTCCCCCAACGCACAGCACTCGAGGCCGTGGTCAACCCCTAGGTTCTCGGGCATTGTACATCGCAGCCGGCCCTCGCTCACTCGCCGCGTTGTTTTGATGAAGTCTCAGAGCGGGGTCGAAGAGCGCGCGGTCGACAGGGCCTGGCTATGGCTGGGTCAGACCGCGCTGCGCTCGGTGGCGGCGAGCGTCGTCATCTCCCCAATCAAGTTCTCTTCGAGGGCGACCGAGTCGGCCAGGTTCTCGGCGACCCATTCGGCGCTCTTGGAGGCGGCCGCCTCGGCCTGCTCACGGGTCTCCCACGTACTGACGGAGACGAATCGCCCGCCGCCCACGTCGGTCGTCGAATAGAAGACGAAGCCCGGGCTGTCGCGCAGGATAGGCGCCAGCCCACGCCGCGCTTGCTCGATCAGCTCGTCGTAGGTGCCTTTCGTGATCGCGTAGATCCCCATGCGGACGTGGTTGGTCATCGATCCTCCTTGGGTGAGTGATTCGTGGCGTTGGCGCGACACTACTCGCGATCGCGGGCGGGGGCTACTCGGCACCCGGCCGGGCTGACTCGCCGATCGTCGTATCCAGCGTGTCGCCGGCCTCCTCCGATTGGTGAGTGGGCGTCTGCTTCCGCGCGTCCTTCTTGGCCTGCTTATCCAGCCGACGCTCGCGGAGCCGGCTTTCACGCGTGAGCTTTGCCATCGTGGTCTTCTTCTTGCCGCTTGAGGCCATGTCTGTCCGTCCCTTGTCGTGGAGTTCCGAGGGCGTCCTTGCTAGTCATTCCGATGCGATAACGGGAGCCTGCCATCGTGAACCACCTGACGGTTCCTGTAGCCGTCTCTGCACCGTATGGCACTGCGGGACGCGGAGGGTGGTGGACGCGACGAATAGGAAACCCGCGACCCTGATCTGGGTCGAACGGACGCTCGACCGACACGAGCACTCTAGCGCCTCGCCGCCTCGGGTCGGCCCGCGTGCCCTTCGAGCCTATAGCGCGAATGACGGCGAGCACCCGGAACCCCCCGGCGAACGCGGGGGGGTTCCGCCATCCACAAGACCCTCAGCCGGTCGCGCTCCACACGCGGCCGTCATCAGCATCGCTGAGCATCGCTGCGAGCGCACGGCACTGACGCTCGGTCATTGACCCGATCGCCTTGTTCTCGGAGATCGGGATCTGGGCGAGGAACTTTCGGCAGCGGATCTGGCCCCAGCGGCGCTGGCTTACCAGGAGGTCGCCGACCGCCATGCTCTCCGCCTCCCAGGGGCAGTAGAGGATCACCTCCGCGGCCTCGATCTCGCCAAACGCAACCCTGCGCTTGAGCTCGGCGCGGGCTAGGCGGACCTCGTTGGCGCGTTCCAGGGCACGCATATACTGTGGACCGGCTGGGGCAACTGTCGCTGTCGCGTTCATGGTGCAGTCCTCCCTGCTGGCGTCGCTAGGCTTACGCGGCGCGCAATAACCTTGCTTATCTTGACGAAGTGCGACCGCCATGACGGTTGAGCTCAGCCCGCGAGGGAGTCGCGGCTGGCCCGGTACATCACCCACCCAACGGTGTCTTTGGGGCGAGCCCCGAACGGTCATGTGGAGTGCGCTCTTTGGACGCTACGCACGCGTAGATGCCCGGTCAACCGTGCGCTGGTCGGTTCGTACGCTAGACGCGACCTTTTCTTGCTGTGGGCGGACTTGTGAGGAAATGGACAAGTCCCGGGGACACTTGAACGGCGGCCGACGCCAAGCCAGGTTGCCCATGTTGCCGGGCGTGCGGCCACGTCACGCGGCCCGATCCATGCGGGGTACCTGTCCACGGCACGATCGGGTGGGGTTGGAAGCCTTGCAGCCCTTGCCAGGCTGGCGAAAGTGTGCGCTCGCCAACCGGTCGCCGAGCGCGTCTTAGCAATTACAAGATTGTCGCACCGAGCGGCATTACTGAGAGGCGGCGCCGCATCTGTAGCGCGCGCGGCGCTATCGTGGGCATACAGCGATCCTACATGCGGCCACCGGCTGTTGCTGGGATTGCGCCCCAGAGGGCAGGGCGAAATTGTGGTCACAAGCTTGGCCGTCGTTTTGGTCTGTTGTGCGGTGGCGCGCGCTTGGGCGCCATCATCGTTGGGAGAGCAGATATGGAGGGCCACGCGCATCCGAAAGGCACGGCCTCTGAAACGCTGGACCGCATCCGCCGAGGCGGCACGCACCTGATCCTCGCGTCTCAGCGGTGGCTCGCGGAAACGAAAGCGCTCTTGGACGACGGGGACTTCCAAGGAGCGATGAAGAGCGCAGCGCAGCTCCACGAGAAGATCGCCGCCCTGGCCGTAGCCGAAGGCTCGCTGGGTACCGTCTCCGATGCTCGCATCCTGAAGTGCCGTGACGTCGAGATCGGGATGACCCTGGCCGAGGTGGGCGAAGTCACGGCGATCGAACCATGCCCGTGTGGCCAGAATCACTGCGACAGGATCGTCTTGACGATCGAGGAACGGCCGGTGAACTTTCCTGCCGACGCCGAGATCATCGTTGCGGCGTGCATATCACAGTGACAGCTGGGTTTTACAGCCCTCTCCACGAAAGTCTTGGAGGTTGCGGGCAGCTTGCTTGTGTTCCGCGCAGATTGAGAGTAACTCGTTGAAAACAGACACCAACAGAACAGAAGGAAACCTCCCATGTCACGAATCATTGTCATACCCGACTCTGCCCACCCGCAGCTCGAGGGGTGTCCCGTCCTGATGAACGAGGAAGTCCGTCCCGAGCATCTGCAGGATGCTCACTCAGCCGACCAACTGATCGAGCGCGTGGCATGGGCGATATGCGACGCCAGCGACGCCGAGCAGCAAGCCGTGACCTACCGGGGAGCGCGTGCCGTGAGGCACAACCAATGACGCGCACTCCGCCACACCCGCCGCTGCTCACACAGCGCCAGCTCAGGCGGCTTGAGATGCTGCCTGACGACTACAAGGTGGTGGGCGCGAGGGACGGCATCCCGATCGTAGAGAGTCCGACCGGACAAACCTTGCGCCTGCAGCCGACGGGTCGCTTGGCTGCCACGGCGTTGATCAAGAGGGTCGAGTCCCACCTGCACGACCGGCAGGGCTGAAGCTGGCCGTCGAGGTCGACGCTGCCCGCGGCACGTCGACCAAGGACGCCTTGGGTCCGACCTCGAGCGCCTGTGCAATGCACGCCCGGATTGGGGGAGGGGCTCACACGTCGGCTGCACCGCGTCCTGCAATTCGCGCAAACCGTTTCAGTGCCTGGAGTTGACCGATACGTTTCAGGTCATGCGGCGTGCGTGGCAGGTTACGAGATGCTCGGTCCTGTCCTTCTATGACGACCAGGGCACCCACCACGCTGCCGCGCTCACCTACTACGCGCTGATGTCGCTGTTTCCGACGCTGCTTCTGGCGGTGTCGCTGTTGGGATTGTCGGGTGAGTATCCGGGCACCTACAACGCGATCGTCAGTCACCTGCGCGGTGTCGTGCCCGCGGCCACCCTGGCGCCACTCGACGCGGCCGTGCGCGCGGCGCTGAAGAGCAAGGGCACAGCGGCGGTCGGACTCGTGGTGGCCATCCTGACGGCACTGTATGGAGCTACGGGCTACCTCGAGGCTGCCCGCCGCGCCCTCAACGTTGTATTCCACGCCCCGGCGAAGCGGAGCTTCATACGCCGGAAGCTGATTGATATCGCTTCTACGTTCGTCCTCATCGGACTGGTGCTCACCACTGTCGTGCTGATGTTCGCCGGCGGCGGCGTTGCGCGTGAAGTGCTCGGATCTGAGGCGGCGTCGGTCTGGCGGATCACACGCTGGCCGGGAGCCTTCGCGAGCGCGCTGCTCGTCTTCTCCTACATTTACTCGGTCACGCCCGACCAGAAACGGCGCCCATTCGGATGGATCGCACCGGGAGCGCTGGTCGGCGTGGCTCTCTGGCTCGCGGCGTCGGCTGCGTTCTCGAGTTACCTCGCCAACTTCAAGAGCTTCAACGTCACCTATGGCTCGTTCGCGGCGGCGATCATCCTGCTCGTCTGGCTATGGCTCACAAACGTCGCGCTGCTGTTCGGGGCGGAGGTCAACGCGGAGATCGACCGCGCGAGGGAGATCTCCGACTCGGTCCCGCAGCAAGAGACGCACCAGCTCCCGACGTGACATGAGGCCCAGGGCGAATCGGGTTTAGACTGACGTGGCTATGTCGGGCATCTTCAGGCGTCTTCGACGCGGCTCGCCGAGTCCCGGAGAGGGCCCCGAGGACCATGTTCGGTCCGACCGCGAATCTCGCCGTACGGCCGAGAACTTCGCTCGGGGGCAGGCGTCGGAGCGCGAGGCACGCAGCCACGCCGCCGCGAACGAGGCGCGCCGCCGGGTTTCAGACGCCGAGGCTCGCAGCCAGGGAGCGCTGAACGAGGCCCGCCGCCGGGTTTCAGACGCCGAGGCGCGCAGCCAGGGAGCGCTGAACGAGGCCCGCCGGCAGGTCTCAGACGCCGAGGCTCGCAACCAAGGAGCCGAGAAGGAGGCCGGTCGCCGGTCCGAGGACGGCACTCGCGATGATGGGCGTCTCGGCTGACGCGCGAGTCGGCGGGCAAGCGGGGAATCGAGACGGCGTACTGATCACTTCGTCGCCGGCCACTCTGCCGCTGCGCGGGCGACGCTGGCACCCTCACCCGACCAGCGTTGGGCATCCACATCGTCTCGTGCTGGCGCGATCTCGCGGCGAGCGACGAGATCTACCGTTTGCCCCGGCACGGGTGGAGAGTCGGTCGAATCTTGCTCCGAGAGCGCATCGAGGTCAAACGAGCGGAAGCCCAGCACGCCGGCGGACGAGGAGACCGGTCTCAGGGCCGCTCCGCAGATCGGACAGCACCCCTCCAGGAGACCGATCTCCGGGGCGCTCGCGCGCACGCGGATCCGACAGACCGGGCAGCTGAGATAGCGAAAGGACATCACGCGGCTGTCCGCTGGCGCTCGTCGGCCACCCGGGCCCCGAACCGCGCCCGGCCGGCTCGCTCGTACACATGGCGTGCGGCGCGCTCCGCGTCCTCGTGGGACCCGAAGCTCACGGACTGCGCGAGGCTCTCGCCAGTGCCCTGGACGATCTCCCAGTGGTAGCTGCCGCCGTTGTCCTCATAGACGAGGAACTCGAGCGAGGACTCGGGCGTGTCGGGCCTCGGGCCCGGCCCCTCAGAGCGGCCCTTCCTTGTTGCGGTGGCCATGGCCGACCGCCTCTCTGCCCCTCTGAACGAAGATGTCACCCGGAAAGCGAGAAGAGCTTGGCTCACCGAGCGCACCAGGAACTATAACGTATTCCGACTTCCCAACTCGGAATTTCTGGCCCCGTTGGGCCTCGCGGTCGTGCACGCGCAACTCGGCCAAAGGATCGTGCAGTTCGAGATTGTCGTTCAGTTTGCCCCCTAAAACGGACGTGAGCGCCGTTGTGCCAGGGACGGAACCCGCCGGCCGACATTCGGTTTTTCCTGAACAGCCTGCCGGCGCGCTAGCCTGGAGTTATGCTCACTCAGGCAGATCGCGCGGCAGAGCGTCGTCGCGCGAAGCTGGAGGAGATCCAGCGCCAGGTCAAGGACGGTTCGCTGAAGATCCGCAAGATGACGCGCGATGAGCGCCGACGGTATCCCGCGGTGCCGCCGAAGGCCCGGCGGAAATGACGCGTTTTTTCGTCGCTGGTATTGAATCGGAGGGATCGCGCGCGGAGGAGGTCTACAGCGAACTGCGCGAGCGCTCGCTACTCGACGCCGGTTGCCCAGCGCGGCCGCGGCGGATCTTCAAGCTGAGCTGTCGCTTCGACGGACACGACCGAGAGATCGAGGTTGGCAGGCCGCTCTCCAAGGGCGGCGACGTTGTGGTCGCGATTCTTGACCACGGCCGCGCGGAGGCGTTCCGCGTTCATACCGGTGGGGGCAAGCTCCCGCCCGCCCGCGTCAGCCATCCCGTTTACTCGGTGACGGAGTTCTCGTGAGCGCGGAGGACACCACACGTGACGGCGAAATCCAGGCCCTCGTGAAGAGCCTCGCGCGTCCTCACTCCTCAGGCGGGGACGTTGTCGAGCGGGCAGCCCTTCTAGCGTCGGGCAGCGACTTCCCGGCCGTGATGGCGTGGATCAGCGACCATGCGGGAGTGGCCGAGACGATGGTCGCCGAACCTCCCCGGCGAGGTCTCCACGGCCCACTCTTGGGCCTCTCAGGGGCTGCCGACCGGCGAACGCCGCTGCGCTTCGTTTTCCCGGCAGGAACACTGAACTGACCCTCCGCGACGCGGCAGGCCGGCGGTGTCTCACCGCTGCGCCGGCGAGCTCGAGATCATCGGCGGTTCTGCTCGTGCGGCCGCACACTGACGCGCCGACCGCGCCGAGAGCGAAAGCAGGGGCGTACCGCTAACTGCGCGATGGGTCACTATCGCGAATCGCGAGCACGACGTCGCCTCGCGTTGCTCGCAAGCAATCGGATAACGGATACTGGATAAGCTAGCCCGCTCCCGTGGACCTCGAGACTCGGAACGGCTAGGCCTTTGGGCATCGCAACATGACTGCGTTTCGCGAGGGCTCCGGGTCTCGGGGAGCGGTTGAGGCCGTCGCGCCTCGCCCGACGACGGATCGTGCTGGGCGGGGATGGCGGCCATCACGCGCCGCGTCGGTCGCGGTTCTGATGGGACTGGTCGTGACGGCAGCTCTGGCGCTTACCTCTCTGGCTGTGTACAACCGGAACGAGCGCCGGCTGTTGAATCTGCGCGTGCGTGAGCTCAATTTGGTGTTGGCCGCCACCGTCCCATCGATTGAGACGCCGTTGGCGTCGGCCGCCGAGTTGGCGCACGCCACCGACGGCAGCCCTCAGAAGTTCCGTGCATTCATGGTGCCCTACGTGGGTCACGGCCGCCAGTTCGCCTCGGTGTCACTGTGGCCGCTCACGACGCCTCGGCTAGCGCCGACGGCGGTGGTGGGCGCGGCCCCGATATTGGCGTCCATGCCTGACAAGGCACGTCAGTTCTTTGCACATACCAAGCCATCGGGGTCACTCAATCTCACCGGGATCCTGGGCACGGCGCGGCCATCACTCGGCTTCGAGTTCAGCTCGGCGGGCCGTAAGCCGGGCTTCGCCGTCTACGCGGAGAACCCGCTCCCGACAAATAGGCGATCAGCGCTCGAGGGAAATAACGCCTTCTCGGATCTCAACTACGCTCTCTACCTGGGTCACTCGCGGCGCAGCGCAGACGTGTTGGTGACGAGCGTGAAGCGATTGCCGATCACCGGGCGACAGGCGTCAGACGTCGTGCCGTTCGGCGCGGGTGCATTCACCCTTGTTGTAGCTCCGAAAGGCTCGCTCGGCGGTACGTTCTTCAAGGATCTGCCCTGGATCATCGCCGTCCTCGGAGTGCTCGTTGCGCTTGCTGCGGCGTTGATGACTGATCGGCTCGCGCGACGCCGTCAGGGTGCCGAGCAACTGGCTGGGATCCTCGACCGCGTGGCAGCCGAGAACCGGCAGTTGTACACAGAGCAGCGCAGCATCTCCCAAACGTTGCAGCACGCCCTGCTGCCCGACACGCTGCCGGTGTTCACGGGACTGCGGATGAACGTACTCTATGTCCCGGCTGCCTCCGGCGTCGACATCGGTGGCGACTGGTACGACGTCGTGGCGGTCGACGATCGACGTGTGCTGATGGTTATCGGCGACGTCTCAGGCCACGGACTTCGAGCTGCGACCACGATGGCACTGGTGCGACACGCCGCGCTGGCGTATGTCGCGCAGGACCCCCGACCCGCGAGCGTCCTGGCGAAGCTGTCTGACTTCGTCAACAGCGGATCGCACGATTACTTCGCAACGGTCTTGTGCGCGCTGATCGATGTGGATGCTCATCGGCTCACAATCACCAGCGCCGGTCACATGGCTCCACTGCTGCTTGACGGCGAGCACGCTGAGTTTGTCGCGCTCCACGTAGACGCACCGGTCGGGGTCGCGGGGAACTCGCACTATCACGAGGCGACCGTGTCCGTGCCGCCCAACGCCACGCTGGTAGCCTTCACCGACGGTTTGGTGGAGCGCCGTGGAGAGGTTCTCGATGTGGGTCTTGCGCGACTACGAGACATGGCTACCAGGCAACAACTTCCGCTCGACGACCTGCTGGTGAAGCTCGCGCGCGAGCTCGCGTCCGACGACCACAATGACGACACCGCAATTGTGGGCATTCAATGGCAGAACTAGACTCCGAACGCCCTGCTGAGGTCGCGATCGACACGCGCTTGGATCCGGCGGGCTCGGCGCTCGTCACGGTGTCGGGCGACCTCGACATCTCGAATGCCGGCACGCTCGAACAGGCCGTGGCCTCGATCACGGCGGAGCGACCCGAGCGGGTGGTCTTCGACCTCAGCGGCCTGCGATTCATGGACAGCGCCGGGATCGCGGTTTTGCTTGATTGCGCCGGGAAGGTGAACACCGTGCGTTTACGCGATCCATCCCCAGCCGTGCGACGCGTTGTGGAGCTCACTGGCCTCACCGACGTTCTATCCATCGAGTCGTGACGGACGCTCGAAGATTTCGCTGTCAACCAGAGGCCGTGACCGCCGCGCGCCGGTTCGTGCGTGATGTCCTGAGCGATCGGCCGGCCGAGCTCGTACAGGCCGCCGAGCTCATGGCCTCTGAGCTGGCCACCAACTGTGTCCGCCACGCTAACACCGGGTTCGAGATGACGATTCACTCAGACGGCCAGATCCGTGTCGAGGTGCGCGACACCGGGGAGGGCCGACCGAGACTGCTGTCCCCGACGCCACGAGAGATTTCTGGAAGGGGGCTACGTATCGTTGAAGCGATGTCAGACGCTTGGGGCGTCACCCCGGCGTCAAACGGCAAGGCGGTGTGGTTCACCCTGTCGCCGCGTGACGCGCCGAGCGAGGCAGCCGCGTCGCGGCGCAGCGGGCATCGTCGGCGCACTCTTGGGCACCTTCGGGATATGTGGCTGACGCGGGGGAGAGGAGTCGCTGATGAGTGATCGAAGTCGTCTCAGTGGCCCCCGGTATCCGCCCGTAGCTCGCGGTCCCCGGGGACGGCCCTCGATCGAAGACCGCGCGCGGCGCAGGGCGCGGATAATCGCACTCGTCGAGTCAATCCCGAGAGGGTTCGTGCGGACGTATGGCGACATCGACCCGGCCGCACCGCGGCTCGTCGGCCAAGTCCTCGCTTCCACACATGATCTGCCCTGGCAGCGCGTGGTGCGCGCGGACGGCAGCGTCCCTCAAGGCAAGCAGCAGCGCGATCTGCTGCTCAAGGAGGGCGTGCCGATGCGGGGCGATCGGGTCGACCTGCGCCAGGCACGACTCCCGGCGGAGATGCCATAACTAGAATCGCTGATAACAGGCGAGTGCACGGGACCCCTGCGAACGCGGGGGTCCCGCTTCGAGGAAAGGGCGGCGGCACCGATCTGATGGTCGACGGCGCGAGCCCGGGGGTTGACTCGCTGGCAGGATCGGACATAGGGTGCGCGTTTGGGATGGGGCGCCCCTCCGGCGGCGCTGAACGCGGGCACAGGCGCCCGCCGCATAACGCGGTGCGCCAAGAGGAGGCAGGTCATGCAGTCATGGAACCCCCGACACCTATTGTTGACAGCCGCGATCGCGGCCGTGCCGTTGACCCTCGTGGGGACGGCCCTCGGTGCGGGTAAAGGGCCTGCGCGGGCGAAAGTCGAGATCAACGGCGCTGAATCGATCAAGCCAAACGTCTACCTCCAAATCGGCTTTCACTTCACGCCCGGGACGATCCCGGTCCGCTCCGGCGGCACGATCACGATGACGAACAACACCAAAGACGCGCACAGCCTGTCGATCGTCAAGGCCTCGCAGGTCCCGCACACGATCAAGCAAGTCGAAAACTGCAGCGTCTGCGCCGCGATCGCGAAGTCGCACGGCCTCAACTTCGAAGGGCCGCCGACGTTCGGTCCCCCTCCGATCCGGCTCGTGGACGTCGGTGCCCCCGGCTTCGACGCGCCGGGTGACTCGTCCGTCATCGGCCCGAAGGGGCGTGGCGGACCGGTCACGTTCAAGGTCACCGCGCGACCGGGGACGATCCTGAACTTCATCTGCATCTTTCACCCGTGGATGGACGGCCGCTTCCTCGTCAAGTAGGCGCCGTGCGAGTCCTCGCTCCTAGCTCTCCTGGAGCACTGACAGGACGTTGCCGGCGGGGTCCTTGAACCAGGCGATGTAAGGGCCTCCACCGCGGAAGACACCCTTCTCGTCCTGCTCGAAGCCCTCATAGCGCTCGAAGCGCACGCCGCGCGCGGCGAGGCCGTCCACGGCCGCGTCGATGTCGTCCACGGGGAAGTTGAGGATCGTGTAGTCGGCGGGCATGTGACCCGGCTTCGGATAGACGAGGGTCGGACGATCGCCGGCGAGATGCAGCATCATCAGGCCGTGCTCTTCGGACGTCTCCAAGCCGAGGATCTCCCCATAGAAACGGCGGGCCGGCTCGATGTCGTTTACGGCGAAACCGCTGAATGCCTTCGTATTCGCGAACATGTTGCTTCTCCTTTGCGGTTGACCTGAGGCCATCTTCTCGACACTCGCGCCCCCGTCGTCCAGGCTGGCGGGCGCGTGTGTTCTAGACAGCCATGTGATCCAAAAATCATCGGCCGACCCCGAAGCGAAGCGTCGCGACGGCACGTAAACTCCCGGGAGTGAGCGGCCTCGACCGCGCGGCGGGTCTCGCGTACCGGTGGGCGGGGGACTCGCGTGAGCGGGTCGCCCTGCTGGTTCACGGCTATCCCGAGTCCTCGTACATGTGGCACGAGACACTGCCGGCGCTCGCGGACGCGGGTTGGCGCGCGCTCGCTCCCGACCTGCCCGGATATGGCGATTCCGAGCCGGTCCCGCCCGGGACCTGGGAGCGGCACATCGAGGCGCTCGAGCGCTTCGTCGGGGAGCTGGAGCTCGGCCCAGTCGCGCTGGTCACCCACGACTGGGGGGTCCCGATAGGGCTTCGCTGGGCCTGCGACCGCCCGGGGTCGACGAGCGCGCTCGCGATCTCCGACGGCGGCTTCTTCGCCGACCGGCGCTGGCACGACCTGGCCAACGTCATGCGCACGCCGGGCGACGGTGAGCGTCTGATCGAGTCCTACACGCGCGAGGGCTTCTCCGCCGCGATGCGGGCCGTCTCGAGCCGCATGAGCGACGAGGCGCTCGATGAGTACTGGAAGGGCTTCGCCGACGACACCCGGCGCCGCGGGCATCTCGAGCTGTACCGGTCGGGCGACTTCGACAAGCTGATCGGGTACGAGGGCCGCGTGGCGGCGCTCGGTGTGCCGACCCTGATCCTGTGGGGCGAGCGGGACCGCTTCGCCTCGGTGCGCATGGCGCGACGCTTCCACGAGGAGATTCCCGGCTCCGAGCTTCAGGTGCTGGAGGAGGCCGGCCACTTCGTCTGGGATGACGAGCCCGAGCGCGCCAACCGCACGCTCGTGGAGTTCCTCGAGCGGCGCGCGAACTGACCGCCGCCGGCCAGGCTCGTCGATTGGTTTCCTCACTCCGTCACCCGAGTGATGCAGAGAGAAGCACACGACCCGAGCGGGCCGCGCCGGCGTACGCCGGGATCGGCTCCCGCCAGACGCCGCCGCACGTGCTGTCGCTGATGGGGGCACTGGCCGCCAGGCTGGCTGGCGCTGGATGGGTACTGCGCACCGGGCTCTCCCCCGGGGCCGACCAGGCCTTCTACAGAGGAGCCATGAGCAGCGCGGGCGACGTGGAGCTTTACCTGCCATGGCCCGGGTTCCAGTCCGGCGCGCGGCTCGAGGTCGAGGGCGGCAGCGTCAGGGTCGTGTGCAGGCCCAGCCCGCCCGCCTGGCGGCTGGCGCCGCGATTTCACCCGCGGTGGTCCGAGCTCGCAGACGACGCCCGCCGGCTGCTCGCCCGCGACGGCGATCAGGTGCTGGGCACAGGCCTGCTCGACCCCGTGCGGCTCGTCGCCTGCTGGACGGCCGACGGCACCCTCGACGGGGAGCGCCTGTACGACGACGGCACGGGGCAGGCGCTGCGCATCGCCCACGACCACGGCATACCCGTGCTCAACCTGGCGCGGCGAGATCATCTCGCGGACCTCGTCGGCCCGTAGCTATCGTGCGCTCGTGCCGACCTTCCGGCTCCCCAGCGGTCACGAGTTGCGCCCCCTCGAGGAATCCGACGCCGAGGAGTTGTACCTGCTGGTCGATGCCAATCGCGCGCGCCTGGAGCGATGGATGGCTTGGGCCGAGGGACAGACGCGGGAGCGCACGCTCGAGTTCATTCGCGCGAGTGGCAAGCAGGGCGCCAGGGACGGCGGATTTCAGGCCGCGATCGTGGACGCGGACAGGATCGTCGGCGTCGCCGGCTTTCACGGCGTTGACTGGCCCAACCGCGCGGCGAGCCTCGGCTACTGGCTGGCGGCCGGGGAGGAGGGCCGCGGCACGATGACCCATGCCGTCCGCGCGCTCGTCGACCACGGGTTCGGGCAATGGGGACTGAATCGCGTGGAGATCCGCGCGGACGTGGAGAACCGCCGCAGCCGGGCGGTCGCCGAGCGGCTGGGATTCGTGCACGAGGGCACGCTGCGCCAGGCGCTGAGGCTCGCCGACGGCTTCCACGACGATGCCCTCTACGCGATGCTGGCCGCAGACTGGAAGGCCGCCGCGCGTCCTGGCGCAGGCGGCTGAGGGCCTGCCGGCGGTGTAGCGTGCCGAGGATGGGCGAGTCTCTCGACCCCGACGCCTTCGGGCTCGAGCGGACCGAGGTGCGCGAGGGCGTGAGCATCGCTTACGTGCGCGCGGGAGTGGGCGGATACCCGCTGCTGCTCGTCCACGGGTGGCCCGAGACCAAGCGCATCTGGTGGCGGAACATCGCTGCCCTCGCCGAGGCCGGGTTCGAGGTGATCGCGCCCGACCTGCGTGGGTACGGCGACTCGGGACTCGCGCCCGACGGCCACTACGACCTCGCGGCGCACGCGAGGGACCTGTATGCGCTCGTCCACGACCTGCTCGGCCACCCGCACTGCGCTGCGGCCGGCGGCGACCTTGGCGGCGGCGTGATTCAGGACCTCGGCCTGCGCTTCGACGGGTTCGTGCGCCGGCAGGTGCTGTTCAACTGCGTGCTGCCGCTGCTCGGCGAGCTCTACGCGGCAGCCGGGATCCCGACGGTCCCGCCGCGGGAGATGCGCATGGCGGCGGACTACTTCATCCGTCAGGGCCGCGAAGCCGACGTGCTGGCCGGTGAGCTCGACACGCCCGACAAGCGCCGTCGCTACGTCGGCGAGTTCTACGGACACCGCTTCTGGGCGACGCCGGGCGCCTTCTCGCGCGCGGAGGTGGCCTTCATGGCCGAGCCGTTCGCGGACGCTGAGCGCCTGCGCGCCGGATGGGGCAACTACGAGAGCGCCCTCGGCACCCGGGTGCTCTCGGAGGCGCCGCGCCTGTTCGAGGTCAGCGAGATCCCCTCGCTGGCGCTCTACGGCCCCGACGACCATGTCATCTGGCCCCGCTTCCCAGAGATGTGCGAGGTCGCGTTCAGGGAGCTGATCGGGCCGTTCATCGTCCCGCGCTCCGGCCATTTCCTGCAGTGGGAGCGCCCCGAGCTCTTTAACCGCACCGTCGACTACTTCCTCCGCGACCTGCGGGGATGAGCAGCGCCGGCGGCCGAATGGGCGCGGCCGAGAGGGGGTTCCGCGGCCGTTCGCCCGGCGCGAGAGTTGGGTGGCCTTGCCGTGGAGGTAGTCTCCTTCGAATGCGTCTACCGGGTTCACGCCGAGTACAACTTCGAAGAGCCGCCGCAGCGGGGGATCGCGGCGCCTGAGATGGTGAGCGTCGAGGACGCGAGCGCGCAGGCCGCCAGCGTCGGGCGGGCATCGCCCGACAAGGTGCACGCCATGGCCGGCGCGCTGGCGCGGGCCTTCCACGACGATCCGGCCTTCTCTTGGGTCCTGCGCGCCGATCCGCGTCGCTCGAAGATCCTCGAGCAGGGCTTCGAGCTGTTCTTGAGCCGGGTCTGGCTGGAGCAGGACGAGACCTACACGACCGCGGGGACGGTCGCGGTGGCCGTGTGGGAGCGACCCGATGAGTGGAAAGTCCCGGTCAGCCGGCAGCTGCGCATGCTGCCGGCGATGGTAAGGGTCTTCGGTCGCCACCTGCCTCGAGTGGTGCGTGCGCTCACGGTGCTTGAAGCAAAGCATCCCCGCGAGCGGCACTACTACCTCCCGTTCATCGGCGTCGAGCCCGAGTGGCAGGGCCGCGGCCTCGGCAGCGCGGTGCTCGCCCCGGTCCTCCAGCGCTGCGACGACGAGAAGATGCCGGCCTTCCTCGAGGCCTCCACGCCTCGCAACCGGGCCCTCTACGAACGGCACCGATTTGCCGTAACCGAAGAATTCAGGCTCGGCGCCGGTGCGCCCGCCCAGTGGCGGATGTGGCGGACGCCCTCCGCCTGAAGGCCGTCACCTGTGCCGGTTCGGCGCGAAGTCGCCGCTCGCCGACCGGGCGGCCGTGAGCAGAGCCGACGGGCCACGCTCGAGTCATGTTCCAGCCAGCCTGTACTTGCGAGTCTTCGGACAGCGCTCGAGCAGGCCGAGCTCGACGAGCGTGAGCGCGTAACGGTGAGCCGTGCTCGGGCTCATGCCTAGATCGCCCGCGAGTTCGACGATGCCTCGCTCGCGCGCGTCTGGGCCGAAGCAGGTGAGGATCGAGAGGCCCCTGAGAAGCGAGCGCGACAGACGCTGGTCCTCGGTGTCGTGTAGAAGGTAGCCACCGAAGATCGGTTCGCGTGCCTGCGCGTCGCGCGGGAGCGGCTCGTTTCGAGCGCCGCCCTCAGGCGCGAGCGGCGCCGCGAGCCGCTTTGAGATCAGCGCGGAGACGCTCGGTGCGCGGCCCCGGGAGGCCTCGCGAACGACGTCGTCGACCTGTGCCGGAGAGAGCGTGATTGAGATCGGTGCGTTCTCGTGTTTCACCACGATTCGATCCTGGCACATGCAGACGACTGTCTGAAGGACTGTTTCTAAATCGCCGCGCCCGAGCTGCCGGCGCGCCAGCTCGTTAGCTAGGGACGTCCGCGGTTCGCCTGACCAACACGCGCCGGGAGGGTAGCCTGCAACGCTGCGATGTCCGTGACAGTGACACTCCCAGACGGAAAGGCGCTCGAGCTCGCCGACGGCGCGACCGGCGCCGACGCCGCCGCGACCATCGGACCCGGCCTCGCGCGGGCCGCGCTTGCGATCGAGGTCAGCCGCGAGGGCGCCGGCGCCGGTGCCGATGGCGCTGCTGCCAACGGAGCGGTGGCGGAGGTGCGGGACCTGGCGCGCCCGCTGCCCGACGGCGCGCGCGTCGCGATTCTCACCGCCAAGAGCGGGGAGAAGGCGCTCGAGCTGATCCGCCATGACGCGGCACACGTGCTCGCGACGGCCGTGATGGAGCTGTATCCGGGCGTCAAGATCTCGATCGGGCCGCCGATCGCCGACGGCTTCTACTACGACTTCGAGTTTCCCGAGGGAACGGTCGTCTCGGAGGCCGACTTCCCCGCGATCGAAGAGCGGATGCGTGCGCACATCAAGGCGGCCGAGCCGTTCGAGCGGCGCGAGGTCCCGGTCGCGGAGGCGCGCGAGCGGTTCGTACGCGAGCGCCAGGACTACAAGGTCGAGCTGATCGACGATCTGGTTGCGAACGCCGACCCGGCTCACCCGCTGAGAACGGTCTCGCTCTACAGCAACGACTCCTTTACCGATCTGTGTCGCGGACCGCATGCACCTACCACGAAGACGGTGCGGGCGTTCAAGCTGCGCTCGGTCGCAGGCGCGTACTGGCGCGGCGACTCGACGCGCACGATGCTCACCAGGATCTACGGCACGGCCTTCTTCTCGCAGGCCGAGCTCGACGCGTACCTCGAGCGGGTCGAGCTGGCGAAGGCGCGCGACCATCGAAAGCTCGGGCGAGAGCTCGGGCTGTTCACCTTCTCCGACGTGTCGCCGGGCGCCGCGTTCTGGCTGCCCGCGGGTGCGAGCGTGTGGAACGCGCTGGTCAGCCTCTCGCGCGCGATGGGCCAGGAGCGCGGCTACAGCGAGGTCAAGACGCCTCAGATCTACGACTCGGAGCTGTGGAAGATCTCCGGGCACTGGGAGAAGTACAAAGAGCACATGTTCATCGTCGAGGCCGAGGGCCGCGAGATGGGTATCAAGCCGATGAACTGTCCCGGCCACGCCCTCCTGTTCGGGCTGAGCAGGCATTCCTACCGGGACCTGCCGGTTCGCTACTTCGAGCCCGGCCTGCTGCACCGCAACGAGCCCTCAGGGGTGCTGCACGGCCTGCTGCGGGTGCGCCATTTCGCCCAGGACGATGGCCATATCTTCTGCACCGAGGATCAGGTCGAGGATGAGGTGAGGGGGTGCATCGAGATGGCCTTCGACACATACGCCCTGTTCGACTTCGACGTGCGACTCGACCTCTCGACGCGCCCCGAACGGCGGATCGGGACCGACGAGATGTGGGACCGGGCGGAGAGCAAGCTCACCAGCACCCTCGAGCATCTCGGGCTCCAGTACGAGCTCAATCCGGGCGACGGGGCTTTCTACGGGCCGAAGATCGACATGCACATGACCGACTCGCTCGGTCGCTCCTGGCAGCTGGGGACCGTTCAGCTCGACTACTCGATGCCGGAGCGCTTCGCCCTCGGCTACACGGGCGCGGACAACCGAGAGCACCGGCCGGTGATGATCCACCGTGCGCTGTTCGGCTCCTACGAGCGCTTCATCGGGATCATGCTCGAGCACTACGCGGGCGAGCTGCCGCTGTGGCTCGCTCCCGTGCAGGCCATCGTCCTGCCCGTAGCCGACCGCTTCAACGACTATGCGGCGTCCGTGAGGGACACGCTTGCACGCGACGGTGCCCGCGTCGAGGTGGACGACCGCAGCGAGTCCATCCCGAGAAAGATCCGCGAGGCCGAGCTGCGCAAGATCCCGTACATGCTCGTGGTCGGGGATCGCGAGCAGGGCGAGGACGCCGTGTCGGTGCGCGAGCACCGGGCCGGAGATCTCGGGAGTATGCCGTTGAAGGAGTTTGGCGAGCGTCTACAGGGAGAGCTATACTCGGCCGCGTTGAATCCACGCAAATCCTCAGAGCGCCGCGCCTAGCATCCGCTTGACGCGCGGCAACGACAGCTAGTGCCGGTTCCCCGCAGGTTCGACCGGCGCCCGCCCGAGCGGGATACGACGAGGATCAACGAGCGCATACGCGTTCCCGAGGTGAGGCTGATCGACGATGAGGGCAGCCAGATCGGCGTGATGAAGACGCCCGACGCGCTCGCGTTCGCCCAGGAACGCGAACTCGACCTGGTGGAGGTCGCCCCCGAGGCGCGGCCGCCGGTGGCGCGCGTGCTGGACTACTCGAAGTACAAGTACGAGCAGGCGCAGAAGCTCAAGCAGGCACGCAAGCATCAGCAGCAGATCACGATCCGCGAGATCAAGTTCCGGCCGAAGATCGCGCAGCACGATTACGACACGAAGAAGCACCACGTCGAGCGCTTCCTGCGCCACAAGGACAAGGTGAAGGTCACGATCATGTTCCGGGGACGCGAGGTGACCCACCCCGAGCGCGGCACCGCAATCCTCGATCGTCTTGCGGAAGAGCTCTCCGAGCTGGGCGTCGTCGAGCAGCGCCCGATGCAGGAAGGGCGCAACATGACGATGATGATGGCCCCCTCGAAGGCCGTGCTAGCGGGCCGCGTGGACGTGGCGGACAGCTCGGACGGCGAGGTCCGCACGGGCGCGCATGTGGGCGACGTCGCGTCCGCGGCGATCGACTCGCCGGCGGGAGCCAATGGGACGGGCAACGATGCCGATCAGGACGAGGGTGGTCCCGGGGCAAAGGCTGAGCTGGTTTCGGACGGTGCGCCCACGGCGGAGAGTGAGCCGGCCCGGGAGGCTGAGCCCAACGGGGAGGTCGAGCCGACCGCGCAGGTCGAGCCGTCCGCGGAGGCTGAGCCGACTGCAGAGGCCGAGCCGACTGCAGAGGCCGAGCCGACTGCAGAGGCTGAGCCGGCCGGCGAGCTTGACGCGACGGCCAAGGCCAAGGCAGCTTCGGACTAGGACGCGGTCGCCTCGGCAGGCAGAGCCTGCCATAATCCTCGCCTCGCGATCATGCCCAAGATGAAGACACACTCCGGAGCGAAGAAGCGCTTCAAGGTCACCGCCGGCGGCAAGGTGCGCGCGCGGCATCCGTTCACGAGCCACATTCTCGAGAAGAAGTCACCGAAACGCAAGCGCGCTCTCTCCCGGCCGACGATCCTCTCCAAGGACGACACACCGCGCGTCAAGCGGCTGTTGGGAGCTGGCAAATGACGAGGGTCAAGCGCTCTGTTCACGCGCGCAAGCGGCGTCGCGCGACGCTCGAGCTGACGAAGGGCTTCCGCGGCGAGGCCCACTCGAACTACAAGCGCGCCAAGGAGGCGCTGCTGAAGGCGGATGCCTACGCGTATCGTGACAGGCGCAATCGCAAGCGCGACTTCCGCAGGCTGTGGATCACCCGCATCAACGCAGCGGCACGGATCAACGGCATGAGCTACTCGCAGTTCATGCACGGCCTGTCGCTTGCCGGCGTGGAGCTCGACCGCAAGGTGCTGGCGGACATCGCCGTTCGCGACGCCGACACGTTCCGACGTTTCGCCGAGGTCGCCCGCGAGGCGTCGACTGCCTGAGCCCCGGCCGAGCCGGCGGTGCCCCGGTAATCGACAGAGACAGCCTCCCGGGCGTCGCTCCTGAAAAGGGCGGCGCCCTTCTTGTATCCCGAGCAGTGAGGAAGATCAACAACCAACACCGATGACCCAGATCGCATCTCCCCAGAATCCGAGGCTGAAGGCCCTGCGCCGGCTGCAGGGCACGCGCGAGCGTGCGCGCAGCGGCCGCTTCCTCGCCGAGGGTGAGGATCTGATCGCGACCGCTGAGAGCGCCGGGAGGCCGGCGCTCGAGGGCTTCCGCGTGGCCGGTTCGGGCCTCGGCGGAGAGCGCTTCCACGACGTCGAGCCGCAAGCGCTGGCCGCGGCCTCGACGCTCGGGTCTTCCACTCGCGTGATCGGCGTCTACGAGCAGTGCTGGAGCACGCCGGCCGGCCCGCTCTGCGTGTACCTGCACGGCGTGGGCGACCCGGGCAACGTCGGCACGATACTGCGCTCGGCGCAGGCGTTCGGCGCGTCGTCGGTCGCGCTCGGTCGGGGCTGCGCCGATCCCCACTCGCCGAAGGCCGTGCGCGCGAGCATGGGCGCGATCTTCGGGGTCGCGATCGCTCGTGTGGACGATCTGGGCGAGCTGCCGGGAGAGCGCATCGCGCTGCTCGCCGACGCGGCGCAGATCCTGCGCCGGCCTGAGGAGGAGCCGGCGCCGTCGATCACCCTGCTGGTCGGGGGCGAGCGCGATGGGCTTCCCGCCGATGTCCTTGCGGCGTGCGAGCGCAGCGCGCGGATACCGATCGAGACTGAGTCGCTGAACGCCGCGATGGCCGCGACCGTTGCGCTATACGAGATGACCCGCGAACCATCTAGGGTCACGGCCTCATGATCGAGCGGATCGAGCAGCTGCGCGCGCAGGCCGCCGGGGAGATCGCCGGTGCCGGCACGAGCCAGGCGCTCGAGGAGCTGCGCGTGCGCTACCTCGGACGCAAGGCCGAGCTGCCGCAGATGCTGCGCGGAGTGGCAGAGCTCGAGCCCGCGCGGCGGGGTGAGGTGGGCAAGGCGGCCAACGAGGCCCGGCAGGCGCTCGAAAGGCTGATCGAGGAGCGTGCGACGCAGCTGCAGGGGCAGGAGCTCGACGAGCGGCTGCAGGCGGACAGCGTCGACGTGACGCTTCCCGGCGCCCCCCCGCAGCCGATCGGCGGCCTGCACGTGCTCACCGCTACCCGCCGCGAGCTCGAAGACATCTTCCTCGGCCTCGGCTTCACCGTGATCGAAGGCCCGGAGATCGAGACCGTTCACTACAACTTCGACGCGCTGAATCACAGCCCGACGCATCCTGCGCGGGCGCCCAGTGACACGTTCTATGTCTCCGAGGATCTCGTGCTCAGAACGCACACCTCGCCGATGCAGGTGCGCGCCATGGAGGCCAACCCGCCGCCGCTCTACGTCGTGATACCCGGCCGCGTATATCGGCCCGACTCCGACGCCACGCACACGCCTCAGTTTCACCAGATCGAGGGCCTCGCGGTCGACGAGGACATCACGCTCGCCGACCTCAAGGGAACGCTGCTCGCGTTCGCCCGGGCGGTGTTCGGCGAGGAGCGGGATGTGAGGCTGCGCCCTCACTTCTTTCCGTTCACCGAGCCGAGCGTCGAGGTCGACGTGTCTTGCTTTCATTGCGACGGCAAGGGCTTCCTGCCCGACGGCTCACGCTGTTACCTGTGCAAGGGGGAGGGCTGGCTCGAGGTGCTCGGCGCCGGCGAGGTCGACCCGAACGTGTACTCGTTTGTTCCGACCACCGAACTCAACGCACCGGGGTACGACCCGGAGAAGGTGCAGGGGTTCGCGTGGGGGATGGGGATCGAGCGCATCGCGATGCTCAAGCACGGGATCCCCGACCTGCGTCTGAACTTCGAGAACGACCTGCGTCTCCTGGAGCAGCTGCCGTGAAGGTTCCGGTCCCATGGCTGCTCGAATACTGCGACCCGGGGCTTGACGTGGACGGCATCGAGGAGCGCCTGACGATGACCGGCACCAAGGTCGAGGCGGTCCACCGCCAGGGCGTCGGCTCGACGGAGAACTTCGTCGTCGGGCGCGTGCTCGAGGCCGGGCAGCACCCGGACGCCGACCGGCTCAAGGTGTGCAAGGTCGACCTCGGGGCCGCCATGCCCGACGGGCCGGTCAGCATCGTCTGCGGCGCGCCGAACGTGGCTAGCGGACAGACCGTGGCGGTCGCCCTGCCGGGGGCCGTGATGCCCGACGGAAGGCGCCTTGAGTCTGCCGAGCTCCGAGGGATCGTCTCAGAGGGCATGATCCTGTCTGAGTCCGAGCTCGAGCTGGGCTCAGGCTCGGACGGGATCCTGGTGCTCGATACGCTCGACGCGGAGTTCGCCCCGGGGACGCCGCTCGCCGAAGCGCTGCCGATCGCGCAGGACGTGCTCGAGCTCGAGATCACGCCCAACCGCCCGGACTGCCTCGGCGTCTACGGAGTCGCGCGCGAGCTGCACGCGGCGAGCGGCGCGCCGCTGGCCGCCGAGCCATGGAGGGAGGACCCGGGCACGCCTGGTCCGGTTCTGGACGTCGCGGTGACCGTCGAGTGTCCGGATCTCTGTCCGCGCTTCACGGCGCGCGTGTTCGAGAACGTCACGATCGGCCCGTCGCCGCTGTGGCTGCAGGCGCGCCTGCTCGCAGCCGGGCAGCGCCCGATCAACAACGTCGTCGATATCACCAACTACGTGATGCTGCTGACCGCGCAGCCGCTGCACGCGTTCGACCTCGACCGCGTTGCCGGCGCCAGATTGAACGTACGCCGGGCCCACGACGGCGAGCGCGTTGAGACGCTCGATGGTCAGACGCGCGTGCTCGACGGCGAGATGGTCGTGATCGAGGACGCCGACGGGCCGACGTCGATCGCGGGGGTGATGGGCGGCACCCGCTCCGAGGTGGCACCCGACACCACGCGCGTGCTGCTCGAGGTCGCCACCTGGAACGGCCCCAACATCCACCGCACGTCCTCGGCGCTCGGGCTTCGCAGCGAGGCCTCGAGCCGCTTCGAGAAGGGCCTTCAGCCGGAGCAGACGATGCACGCCCAGGCGGTCGCCGCCCGCCTCATGGTCGAGCTCTCCGGCGCAAGCATCGCCGCAGGCACGATCGACGTGGGTCAGCAGGAGGGACCGGTGCGTGTGATTCGCCTGCGCGAGGCGCGCGTGAGGTCGATCCTCGGCGTAGATGTCCCCGTCGAGCGCCAGGCCGAGATTCTCGCGAGGCTCGACTTCGCGAGCGTTCCCGCCCCGGATGGGCTCGATGTCACGGTCCCGGCGCTGCGACGCGACGACGTCACCCGCGAGATAGACCTGATCGAGGAGGTCGCGCGGATCGACGGCCTCGAGCGGCTTCCCGCAACGCTCCCCGCACGGAGAGGCGCGGCGGGCATGCTCACGCCCGCGCAGCGGTTGCGGCGCAACGCCGAGGACGCGATGGTCGGGCGCGGCCTGCGCGAGGTCGTGGGCTGGAGCTTCGCCGATCCCGAGCTGCTCGACCTGCTGCGCCTGCCTGTCGACCATGAGATGCGCCGCGTCGTGAGGCTGGAGAACCCCCTTTCCGAGGCGCAGTCGATCATGCGCCCGACGCTGCTCGGCTCGCTGCTCGAGAGCGCCCGCTACAACGTCGCCCGCAACGGCCCCGATCTGGCGATCTTCGAGTCGGGCACGGTGTACCGAGCGGCCCGCGAGGGGTCCGGGTCCGACGAGCACCACGCGCTGGGCGTCCTCTTGACCGGCGCGCTCGCTCCCCGCTCTTGGCGGGGGGCCCGGGATCAGGCCGACTTCTTCGCGGCGAAGGCGCTGCTCGGTGCGATGCTCGACAGCTTCCACCTCGGCTGGTCGGTGGCGCCCGAGCCCTGGCCGTTCCTGCACCCGGGGCGCAGCGCGGCCGTGCTCGTAGACGGGGTGAACGACGGCCGGCTCGGTTTCCTGGGCGAGCTGCACCCGCTGGTCGCGGCGGCCTGGGACCTCGAGCGCGCGGCGGTGTTCTCCGTCGACCTCGGCAAGGTGGCCGCTGCCGCGCCGACGCTTGTCTCCTTCCGTCCGTTCCCGTCGGTCCCCGCGCTGCGACAGGACCTCGCCGTGACGCTGCCCGAGTCCGTGCCGGCCGCAGCGGTGCTCGACCGTGTGCGCGCGGCGGCCGGCGAGATGCTCGAGGACGCGAACGTGTTCGACGTGTACACCGGCGGACAGGTGGGAGAGGGACGGCGCTCGCTGGCTCTGGCGCTGTCGTTCCAGGCACCGGACCGCACGCTCACCGACGAGGACGTCGCTCCCCTGCGCGATCGGATCGTCGCCGCGCTCGCCGAGCTGGGGGGTGAGCTGCGTGGCTAGCCGCTCCGCGCAACCGCTCAGGGGAGACGGCGCGCCGCGGGTGATCGTCGCCGGTGCGACCGGCTTCGCGGGGGCGCTTGCCGCACACCTGCTGTGGCGGCACCCCGGCTTCGAGCTGGTCGCCCTCACGGGCCGCTCGGAGCGTGGTCGGCGCCTCGATGACCTCTATCCCCGCTACCGGGTGCCGCTTGCGATCGAGGAGCTCGACCTGGGTCGGCTACAGGACATCGACGCGGCGGTGGTCGCCTACCCGCACGCCGCCGCCGCGCCGACGGTGGCGGCGCTGCGCGAACGTGGCGCCCGTGTCGTCGACCTGAGCGCGGACTTCCGCCTCGCCTCGTTGGCGACGTACGAGCGTTGGTACGGGGTCCATCCGCGGCCGGACCTGATCCCGCAGTCCGTCTACGGCCTGACCGAGCTGCATCGCGAGGCGATCGCGGGTGCGGCGCTGGTCGCAAACCCCGGCTGTTACCCGACGGCCTCGCTGCTCGCGCTGGCGCCGCTGGCGCGGGCGGGGCTGATCGCCGATGTCGTGATCGACGCGAAGCAGGGCATCTCCGGGGCCGGGCGCGTGTTCGACGAGACCACGCACCTCTCGATGGCGGGCGAGAACATAGTCCCCTACAAGGTCGCAGCGCACCGCCACGCGCCTGAGATCGAGGAGCAGCTCGCGCTGCTGGATCCGGCCCGCCCCGATCTGAAGGTTCAGTTCCAGGCCCACCTCGTGCCCCTTGACCAAGGCGAGATGGCCAGCTGCTACGTGACACCGTCGCGGCCGGTCACGGCCGACGAGCTGCGCGAGCTGTTCGCGGACGCGTACACGCGGGAGCCGTTCGTCGAGGTCCTCGGCGTGCCGCCGGGGGTGCGCGAGGTGCGCGAGACGAACTACTGCCGCATCTACGCTGCTAGTGACGGGCACACCGGCAAGGTGCTCGTGTTCTCGGCGATCGACAACCTCTGGAAGGGGACCTCCTCCCAGGCGATCCAGAACCTGAACCTGATGTTTGGGCTGGCCGAGACGGAGGGCCTGTCATGAGCGGGCACGGCGCCAGAGCTGTACCCGCGGTCGCCGGCCGGCCGTTCTTCCGCTCGCGCTGGGTGACGGCGCCCGCCCACGTGCACGAGCTCCCGCCCGACGCAGGTCTTCCCGCCGGCTTCCGCGCCGCCGCCGTCGCTGCAGGGCTCAAGACGAGCGGCGACGCCGATCTCGGGCTGCTCGTATGCGACGCCAGCGAACCTGTCAGCGCCGCTCGCTTCACCTCGACTGGCGCGCCGGCGGCGCCTGTCCTCGTGAGCCGCGAGCGCTGCCGTCTGAGCGCCCTGCGTGTGGTGCTCGCAAACGCCGGCTGCGCTAACGCCGCAACCGGGCGGCGCGGCCTCGACGACGCGGCCAAGACGCAGGGCGCAGCGGCGGCGGCGACCGGCGTGGATCCATCGGAGGTCTTGCTCGCCTCGACCGGGGCGATCAGCCACTACCTGCCCGTGGATGCCGTCGTGCGAGGGATCCTGCAGGCAAGCTCTCGCCTGCGGGACGGCGGCGACGGCGAGTTCCAGCAGGCGATCCAGACGACCGACGCGTTCGAGAAGCGGGCGAGCCTCGTCGTCGAGCTACCGTCCGGGTCCGTGCGCCTGAGCGCCCAATGCAAGGGCGCGGGCATGATCTCGCCGCGTTTCGCGACGATGCTGTGCTTCGTCGAGACCGACGCCGCGCTCGCCGCCGAGACGGCCGATCTGCTGCTCGGCGTGTGCGTCAAGCGCAGCTTCGACCGCGCGTCCGTCGACGGGCAGCTGTCGACCAACGACACCGCGGCGCTGATCTGCTCCGGGGCCAGCGCCGTCGAGGTCGCGCCCGAGAGCGAGGACGAGCTGCGCTTCGGCGAGGCGCTCGACGCGCTTTTGCGGCAGCTGGCGATCATGATGGTCGCCGACGGCGAGGGCGCCCGGCGAATCGGGCGGGTGGTGGCGCGGGGCGGCTCCGCCGAGACCGTCGAGACAGCCGCGCGGGGTGTCGCCAACTCCCCGCTCGTGAAGGCAGCGCTGCACGGAGGCGACCCCAATTGGGGCCGCGTCGTGCAGGCCGTCGGTGGGGCGCTCGGTGGAGGGGGATCGGGTCGATCTCCGCTGGCCGTCGACGTGGCGATCGAGCGGGTCCAGGTCTGCGAGGCAGGCGCCGCGGTCCCCTACGACGAGGCCGCGCTCGCGGAGGCGGTACGCCGCGAGGAGGTCGAGTACGAGATCGGCCTGCCCGGCGAGGGCTTCGAGACGGAGGTCTTCTTCTCCGACCTCTCGCACGAGTACGTGAGCATCAACGCCGACTACACGACATGAGCGCCGAACCCGAACTGGAGAGTCACCGATGCGCGACGTAGGCACGCTGCTGGAGGCGCTCCCGTACATCAGGGAGTTCCACGGAAAGACGGTCGTCATCAAGTACGGCGGCGCCGCGATGGAGGACGCCGCGCTGCGCGAGGAGTTCGCGCGCGATGTCGTGCTGCTGAAGTACGTGGGCCTGAACCCGATCGTGGTCCACGGCGGCGGCCCCGAGATAACCGCCTACATGGAGCGCCTCAACCTGCCGGTCGAGTTCGTCGGGGGCCTGCGGGTCTCGAGCGAGGACACCGTCGAGGTGGCGAAGATGGTGCTCGTGGGCAAGGTGAACAAGGAGATCGTGCTGCGCCTGAACCGTCACGGCCAGCCGGCCGTCGGCCTGTGCGGCGATGACGGCTCGCTCTTCCGGGTCGTTCGTCGCGCCGCCCCCGGCGGGGAGGACATCGGCTTGGTGGGGCGGATCGAGCGCGTCAACATCGGCGTCATCGAGCACATCGCAAGCGACTACATTCCGGTCATCGCTTCCGTCGGGGCGGACCGTGACGGGCGCTCGTACAACGTCAACGCAGACGAGGCCGCCGGCGCCGTCGCGGGAGCGACGGGCGCGTACAAGGTCGTCTTCCTCACGGACGTGCCCGGCTGGCTGGAGGATCCCGCGGACACGGGCAGCCTCATTCGGCAGGCGACCGCCGCGCAGGTGCAGCTGGCGCTGGCCGACCTCGACGGGGGGATGCGCCCGAAGCTCGAAGCATGCGTCGACGCGATCAACGAGGGCGTGACCGCCGCGCACATCCTCGATGGGCGGATCGAGCACTCGCTGCTGCTGGAGCTGTTCACCGACGAAGGAATCGGGACCAAGATCGAGGCCGCGACATGAGCGTCGCCGAGCTGCAGCAGCTGGAGCGCGAGTGGCTGATCCCCTCCTACGCGCGTTTCGGAGTCGAGTTCGTGCGCGGGCTCGGCGCCCGACTCTGGGATGCCGAGGGCAACGAGTACCTCGACTTCCTGTGCGGCATCTCGGTGACGAACCTGGGCCACTGCCACCCACACGTCGTGCATGCGCTCCGCGAGCAGGCCGGGGAGCTGATGCACGTGGGCAACCTCTTCTATACGGCCCCGGCGATGCGCCTGGCCGAGCGCCTCTCGGAGTCGAGCCTCGGCGGCAAGGTCTATTTCTGCAATTCCGGCGCCGAGGCGAATGAGGCCGCGATCAAGCTCGCTCGCAAGGCACGCCCCGCCGGCGACGTGGTGGTCCTGCACGGCGCCTTCCACGGGCGCACGTACGGTGCGCTTTCGGCGACGCCGCAGGAGGCCAAGCAGGCGCCGTTCGCCCCGCTCGTCCCGGGCTTCCGCGCGATCGAGCCGACGCCCGAGGCGATCACGGAGGCGGTCGACGGGCGCACCGCCGCTCTCCTGCTTGAGCCGATCCAGGGCGAGACCGGCGTGCACGTGCTCTCGGACGAGCTCCTGCGCAGCGCGCGGGCCGCGTGCGACGAGCACGGGGCCGCGCTGATCTTCGACGAGGTGCAGTGCGGGATGGGACGCACGGGCACGCTCTGGGCATACGAGCAGACGGGCGTGCGTCCCGACGCGATGACCGTTGCCAAGGCGCTCGGGGGCGGCCTTCCGATCGGCGCGCTGGTCACCGGCGAACGCCTGGCAGACGTGTTTCAGCCTGGCGACCACGGCTCCACCTTCGCCGGCGGCCCGGTCGTCGCGACCGCGGCGGTGTTGATGGAGCCGATCCAGGGCGAGAGCGGCGTCCACGTGCTGGGCGAGGAGCTGCTGCTGGCAGCTCGCGAAGCATGCGACCGGACGGGTGCCGCGCTGATCTTCGACGAGGTGCAGTGCGGGATG
>DATMQG010000065.1:0-25872 GCA_035566835.1 Solirubrobacteraceae bacterium | reverse complement strand
AGACCGCCATGCCCGCGCCATAGCGCTTTGCCTGCAGCCGCACGAACCAGTTGCCGATGCCCGCGAGCGGGGCGAGCATCACTCGGTTCGGCACGCGCAGCGTGCCGAGCGTCCACGCTTCGGTGAGCGAGCTCGGAGGGGCCATGGCTCCCATTGTGGCGCGCCTCAGGCGTTGCGTTCGTGCAGCAGGCGCAGGCCGGTGAGCGTGAGCAGGTCGTCCACCTCCTGGATCTCCTCGGTGTAGGGCACCACCAGACCCGCCAGACCGCCCGTCGCGACGACCGCCGTGCGTTCGCCCAGCTCGTCGTAGAGGCGGCGCAAGATCGCGTCGATCGCACCGGCGTAGCCGAACACGACGCCAGAGCGGATCGCGTCAATCGTGTTCTTGCCGATCACGCTCTTCGGCGGCGCGAGATCGACCTTGGGCAGGCGTGCGCCGCGCTCCGAGAGCGCTTCGAGCGAGATCTCGATGCCCGTCATCAACGCGCCGCCGAGGTACTCGCCCCCCTGTGAGACGACGTCAAAGGTCGTGGCGGTCCCGAAGTCGACGCACACCGCGGCACCGTCGTAGCGGTCGCGGATCGCCACCGCGTTGACCAGCCTGTCTGCCCCGATCTCGCGCGGGTTGTCGTAGCGGATCGCCATCCCGGTCTTCGTTCCCGGGCCCACGACGAGCATCTCATGGCCGAGATAGCGGCTGGCCATCGCGGTCCACTCGGGCTCCAGCTGCGGGACCGTCGAGGAGACGATCGAAGCGCTCAGGTCATCGAACCCGTAGCCGCGCAGCTCGAGCAGGTTGCGCAGCGCGGCCCCGAGCTGGTCGGCTGTCGAATCGCGGACCGTCGCGAAGCGCCAGTGCTCGAGCAGCTCCTCGCCGCGGAATGTTCCGAAGTGGGTCTGGGTGTTGCCTACGTCGACGACGAGCAGCATCGCCGAGCATTATGCTCGGAGCTGCGATGGCGCCGATGCGTCCAAGGCTGTACGTGCTGCCCGGCTCGCATCCGTGTGCGGCCGTGGAGGCCGCCCTGAAGCTGAAGTCGATCGACTACGACCGCGTCGATCTGCTGCCGATGAGCCAGATGCTCGTCGGGCCGCTGCGTTACGGCGGCACGACCGTGCCGGGCATGCGCGTAGGACGCGAGCGCCTCGTGGGCTCGCGGGTCATCATGCGCCGGCTGGACGAGATCGCACCCGAGCCGCCCCTGCTGCCGCCGGCCGGCGACCCGTCCTACGCGCGGGTCCTCGAGGCCGAGCGCTGGGGTGATGAGGTCCTGCAGAGCGTGCCGCGGCGAATCCTCGACGTCGGGTTCTTGCGCCGTCCCGACACGATGGAGAGCTATGCGGGAGATGCGAAGCTGGCGCTGCCGCGCCCGCTGCTGCGCCCGGCGATGCCGCTGACCGCTCGCATGATGGCGATCAAGAACAAAGCCACGGACGCCGCTGCGCACGCCGACCTCGTCGCGCTTGCAGGCCAGCTCGAGCGCATCGACGGATGGGTCGCGGAGGGTCTGCTCGGTGCGGAGCGGCCGAACGCCGCCGACCTGCAGATCGGCAGCACGATCCGGCTGCTGATGAGCATGGGCGACGTGCGCCCGCTGATCGAAGCACGCCCGACCGCTCGCCTTACGCGCTACTTCCCGCCGCTCCCCGGCGAAATCCCGGCCGGCGTCCTGCCGGCCGCGTGGCTGCCCGCAGTGGAGCACGCGTAGAGCTAGCGCCGCTACGCCGCTGCCTCAGGGGCGCAACACGACGCTGCGGCTGGCGAACGACGGCGCGCCGCTCACGGGCGTGAGAGCGATCTTCACGATCAACGGGAGGCGGTGGTGGCGTCTCAGCGCGCTCCGTGCCCGCGCGTCGAGCGAGACGGAGAACATCAGCCGGCCCACACGCAGCGGTGAACGCTGGAGTCGCCCCACCCTTCTCAGCGCGCCGCCGGACTTTGCGAGCGACGCAGGTTTCGCAACCAGGTCCACCTCGAGCCGTCCGCCGGCGTCGGCGGCCGGGACCTCGACCGAGCCTCGCACCGTGCTCCCGCGCTGGGTCGCGGAAAGCGAGGCGACGCCCAGAGCGCGACCGGCGGACGGTGATCCGCCAGAGACCGATCCGTCCGGTGGCGTGGACGTCGTCCCGGCGGATGGCGTGCCCGTCGTGCTCCCGGCGGGCGGCGTGCCCGTCGGCGTGCCGGTCGGCGTCGTGGTGGTGGTCGTCCCGGTCGAGTTGACCGTGATCGTGCCGGACATGCTCGGGCCGTGCACGGCGCAGTAGAAGGCGTAGACACCGGTCTTGGAGAACGTGCAGCTGCCCTGCCATTTGGTCTTGCCTTCGTTGACGGGCACGCCGGTGCAGTTCGGCGCTTCGGGGTCGCCCGCTGACCAAACCACCCCATGTTCGACCGTCGAGGAGCCGTTGACGAACGTCACGACGCCGCCGGCGCTCACGACCGCTTCGCGTGGCGACCAAGAGTGGCGCTGTTCACCGTAGGAGCCCAGGCTGTCGACGGTTTCGATCGGCCCGGCTTCCGACGCCGCGACGGCCGGCAGCGCCGCCACCGCGGCGCCGAGCAGAGCCGCCGCCGGGAGCAAGAATCGGCTGCGTCCTCGCACGGCTGTTCCCCTTTCCGATCGCTGCCCACGCCTGCGTACGACGTGCCGGTGTGCATGTCGCCGTCGATCAGAGAGGACGCCGGCGCGAGTGGATCCTTCCCCGAGCGAGCCATCCTGAGAAGCTCGCCGCCCTCGGACTGGCGTCGTCTCAGGCACGAACGGCTCGCCCCGGCGCTAGAGTCGCAGTGCGGGAAAGATCGCGCCGCAGCGAAGGCGAGGCCCGCGCACTCCATGCGCACTCTCGATCCGCAGTCCCTTAGCAAGCACGTGGACCGTCTCTACCGCGCCGCGTGGGCGCTGTGCGGCTCGCGCGAGGACGCCGAGGACCTCGTGCAGGAGACCTTTGCACGCGTGCTGGCCCGCCCGCGGGTGCTCCAGGGCGACGACGAGCTCTACTACCTGATGCGTGTCCTGCGCAACACGTTTCTCACTAGCCGCCGCACGGCCGGGCGGCGACCCATAACGGTGGCGACGCTCGAGGACGTCGCCGCCGCCGACCCGAGTCCCGTCGGGCGCCCGGAGCATGCGCTCGAGATGAAGGAGGTGTACGCGACGATCGCCGCGCTCCCCGAGGACTTTCGCCTCGCGCTGGTGGCGGTCGACGTGCTCGGCCTCTCCTATCGCGAGGCCGCACGCGCGCTGCGGGTGCGCGAGGCGACGATCACGACGAGGCTGTTCCGGGCCCGCAAGCAGGTGACGACGAAGCTCGTCGCGCCGGAGGCGCCCGCGCGGAGCGTGACCTCGGCGCCCGCTCGAGCGCCCGGCGAGTCCGCGCCCCGCCAGTCCGCGCCCGGCGAGGCAGCGGAGGTCCGCGGCTCGCCGCAGCGGGCGCCTGAGGGCCCAGCGGCCCGGCGGGAAGAGAAGCAGCCCGGCGGAGTCTTGCAAGGTAGAGGATCGCAATGACAGAGCGACGTGTACGCACCGAAGCAGAGTTGATCGAGCTCGTCCGCTCGAGCGACGTGCGGGCGCCCGAGGCGCTGCACCGGCGGATCGAGCACCTCATCGCCGAGAAGTCCGGGCGCGGGCGCGGGCGGATCCTGGGGCGCGCATTCGGCGCCGGAGCGGCGCCGCTGACGCGCAGGTTGGGTGCGGCGACCGCGCTCGCGGCGGTGCTCGTCGCGGTCCTGGCCATCGTCATCGGCGGCGGCGGCAACTCGCTGAGCGTGCAGCAGGCGACCGCGCTGACGCTCAGCTCGCCCCAAGCCCCCGCTCCGGAGGAGAGCTCGAGCAGGCCCGTCGCGCTGATGGCGGCGGTCCAGGGCGTCCACTTCCCCTACTGGGAGCACATCGGCTGGCGCTCCACGGGGCAACGCACCGACGAGCTCGCAGGGCACACGGTCAGGACCGTCTTCTACGCGAATCCCAGCGGCCAGCGCATCGGGTACGCGATCGTCGCCGGAACGGCGCCAGGCGCGAGTGGCGGCGCGGTGCAGTGGCGCAACGGAACCCCCTACCGGCTGCTCAGCGGGCAGGGCTCCAAGACGGTCGTCTGGCTGCGCCACGGCCGCCTCTGCGTGCTCTCCGGCCGGGGGGTCGGCGCCACGATGCTGCTTGGCCTCGCCAGCAGCGGCGGCGGCGAGATCGCCGCCTGAGGCGAAGGTCCCTCGGATGCGGGGATGGAGGCGGCCGGCCGGGGGCTTGTGGACAGGACGCCACGCCGAGGCGAGGACCACCGAAGGAGCTGAGATGAGTCGAAGAACACTTGGCCTGCTGGCGAGCCTCCTGGCCGCGATCGCCCTGGCGCTCGTGCCGGGCGGCGCGCTCGGGGGAGCGCAGGCGGCCAGCACGCACACCGTGATCCTCCACGAAATCCGCTTCCATCCCGCGACCCTGAACGTCAACCGGGGCGACAGCGTGAGGTGGATCTGGCGCGACCAGACCGAACACAACGTGACGTTTCACTCGTTTCACTCGCGCACGCAGGAATCGGGTACCTACACGGTGCGCTTCAACCGCAGGGGGACCTTCAACTACCACTGCACGATCCATTTCGAAGAAGGTATGCGGGGCAAGGTCATAGTCCACTGAGGGCCGTCTCGGGGACGAGCTCAGCTGCTGGCCGGCAGCTCGAGCGCCGGCCCCGCCCAACGCACGCCCTCCGCCGTCGGCAGCGCCGCCAGGGCATCCGCCAGCCTGCGGCCGTCGGGCGTGCGCAGCTCGAAGTCGAGCTCGAGCGCGGGAATCAGAACGAAGCGGCGGCTGAGCAGCTGGGCGTGCGGCAGCGACATCCGCTCGTGCCTGAGATCGAGCTGCCCCAGCAGCAGGATGTCGATGTCGATCTTCCTCGGGCCGTGGCGCACGGGGAAGCGATCGCGTCCCAGCTCGAGCTCCATCCGCTTGACCGCGTCGAGCAGCTCGAGCGGCTCGAGAGCGGTGCGGACGAGCAGGCAGGCGTTGAGAAAGCTCGGCTGCTCGAGCACATCGCCGACCGGATCTGTGTCATACGTCGAGGAGCTCGCGAGGACCTCGATGCCCGCGGCGGAGAGAGCGGCGACGGCCGACTGCAGGTTGGCGCGGCGCTCGCCCACGTTGGAGCCAAGCCCAAGCAGGCCGACCTGTGCGTCGGGCTGAACCATTCAGGCCGGGCGACAGGCGCGAGCGCTCACGCGCGACAGCGGCATCTATCCCTCCGCTTCGCGCCAGACCTCTACCGAGACCTCGTCCACGGAGAGTGCGATCGGCGGCTCGGGCTTGGCGGCCTTCACCCACACTCCCTCGAGCTCGTAGTCGGCTAGGAGACGGTCCGCGATCGTGCTGCACAGACGCTCGAGCGTCTTGTGCGAGCGCTGCTGCGCGATCAGCGCGACGAGCTGACAGACCTCGGCATAGTCGACGGTGTCCTCGATCGAGTCTGTGACCGTCGCGTCCGTCTCGCCCAGGTCGAGGCGGAGGTCCAGCACGAGCCGCTGGCCGACCTCGCGCTCGGCCTCGGTGACCCCGTGGTGGGTATACAGCGAGAGGCCCGTTATCTCGACGGTGACGGACTCGGCGCTCTCCTCGCCTTCCTCGCCGAGATCGCCCCCCTCCTCGTCGTCCAGCTCGTCTGCCTCGTCCCCCGCATCCGCGTTCATCGCAGGCCCAACGTAGCAGCCGCCACCGCCAGCGCGTCACGAACCGGAGCGACCTCGTGGACTCGGAAAACGCTCGCGCCCCGCTCGTAGGCGAGCACGTTCGAGGCCAGCGTCCCGGCCAGGCGATGCGCCGCGTCGGCGGGCTCGGCGTTGCCCGCCGCACGCGCCTGGATGCGCCCGAGGAACTGCTTTCGCGAGGTCCCGATCAGGATCGGGCGCCCGAGCTCGCGCAGCTCGGCCAGGCGGCCCAGCAGTTCGAGGTTGTGTCGCTCGGTCTTGCCGAAGCCGATGCCAGGGTCGAGCAGGATGCGGTGCTCGGGCACACCCTCTGAGACCGCGAACTGCAGCCGCTGCTCGAGGAACGACTTGACGTCGTCCACCACATCGCCATAGCGGGGATCCTCCTGCATCGTGCGCGGCTCGCCGAGCATGTGCATCAGGCAGCATTCCGCGCCGCTTTCGGCGACGAGCGCCGCCATCCGCGGGTCGGCGCGAAAAGCGCTGACGTCGTTGACGAGGCTCGCGCCCGCCGCGATCGCGGCCTCGGCGACGGCCGCCTTTGAGGTGTCGATCGAGATCTGCGGGCGGGTGCGGATCGGCTCGATCGCGCTTGCCAGCCCCTCGATCACCCCGAGCACGCGGCGAAGCTCCTCCTCGCCGGACACCGGCTCGGCGCCGGGACGCGTGGACTCGCCCCCGACGTCAAGGATGTCGGCCCCCTCCGCGGCCAGCTCCCGACCGTGCGCGATCGCGTCCCGCGGCGCCAGGAAGCGGCCGCCGTCGGAGAACGAGTCCGGCGTCACGTTGACGATCCCCATCAGGCGGAAGCCGCCGGGGCGGGCCGCTGCGGGCGGGATGCTCAGCTCAGCTCGGGGAGCTCAGGGTCCGTGCCCCGCAGCTCCGCGGTGCCGCCGGCGAGGCCCGGACGCGGGATCGTGCGCGGCGCTTCGCGCTCGGCTCGGTCGGCCGGGGCCGGCGGCGGGGCGGGCAGCTCCGGCTGGGGCTCCTCTTCGACGCCGAAGACCTCCTCTTCGCTCTTGCCCGCGAGCAACGCCAGGAACTCCTCCTTCTCGATCGTCTCGCGCTTGACGAGAATCTCGGAGATCTTGCTGAGGTCCCGCTCGTGCTCTGTGAGGATGTCCCGCGCACGCTTGTGCGCAGCCTCGATGATCCGGCGGACCTCGTCGTCGATCTCGCGGGCGATCTCGTCGGAGTAGTCCGGCTCGGTCGAGAACTCGCGGCCCAGGAAGGGCTGGCCATGGTCGTGGCCGAACACGCGGGGCCCGAGCTTCTCGCTCATGCCGAAGCGCATCACCATCTGCTTGGCCGTGGCGGTGACCTTCTCGATGTCGTTCGACGCGCCCGTTGTGATCTCTCCAAACACGAGCTCCTCCGCTGCGCGGCCGCCGAGGGTCATCGCCATCGAGTCCTTGAGCTCTGCGCGCGTCGTCAGAAAGCGGTCCTCCTGAGGCATCGAGATCGTGTAGCCGAGCGCCTGGCCCCTGGAAATCACCGAGATCTTGTGGACGGGGTCGGAATGCTCCAGGAAGTGGCCCACCAGCGCGTGGCCCATCTCGTGGTACGCCGTGATCAGCCGCTCCTTCTCGCTCATCACGCGGGTCTTCTTCTCGGGGCCGGCGATCACGCGCATGATCCCCTCCTCGAGCTCTTCCTGGCCGATTTCCCGCTTGCCCGTCCGCGCGGCGAGCAGCGCCGCCTCGTTGATCAGGTTGGAGAGGTCCGCCCCCGTGAAGCCCGGGGTCTGACCGGCCAGCGCGTCGATGTCGATGATCTTGGCCAGCGGCTTGCCGCGCGTATGCACCTCGAGGATCTTCGCGCGCCCCTTGCGGTCGGGACGGTCCACCGCGATTTGACGATCGAAGCGACCCGGGCGCAGGAGCGCCGGGTCGAGGATGTCGGGCCGGTTGGTGGCCGCGATCATGATGATGTTGTCCTTCGCCTCGAAGCCGTCCATCTCGACGAGCAGCTGGTTGAGCGTCTGCTCGCGCTCGTCGTGGCCCCCGCCGAGACCCGCGCCGCGGTGGCGACCGACCGCGTCGATCTCGTCCATGAAGATGATGCACGGGCTGTTCTGCTTCGCCTGCTCGAACAGGTCTCTGACGCGCGAGGCGCCCACGCCGACGAACATCTCGACGAAGTCAGAGCCGGAGATCGAGAAGAAGGGAACGCCCGCCTCGCCCGCGACGGCCCGCGCGAGCAGCGTCTTGCCGGTGCCCGGTGGCCCGTACAGCAGCACGCCGGTGGGGATGCGCGCCCCGAGCGCCTGGAACTTCTTGGGGTTCTCGAGGAACTCCTTGATCTCGTGCAGCTCCTCGACCGCCTCGTCCACCCCGGCGACGTCGCGGAAGGTGATCTTCGGCGAGTCGGCCGACAGGCGCTTGGCGCGCGACTTGCCGAAAGACATCACTTTCGAGCCGCCGCCCTGGACCTGGTTCATGATGAAGATCCAGAATCCGAAGAAGAGGACGAACGGGATGATGTAGGTGAGCAGGCCAAGCAGCGCGCTGCTCTTTTCGGCTTCGACGTTGTAGTGCACGCCGGCGGTGCGCAATTCCCGCAGCAGTTCGGGTGCGGCCTGGTCGATGTAGCCGATTTCGTACTTTTCTTTGTCCCTCAGTTCGACTTCGAGGACTTTGCCCTTGTTCTTCAGCTCGACCGACTTGACTTCGCCCTTGGGGATCTCGCTGCCGACCAGCGTCTGGTAGCTGTGCGGTCGGTGCGTGCTCGAGCCGGGGTTGACCAGTTTCACGGCCAGGAACGCCAACACGACCACAATGAGGATCGGAAAGGCGGCGCTCTTGAAGAAACGGCTCATGGCGAGATCCTGAAGGTCTTGGCGCCGTTTGAGTTCGTGGGCACCAGTCCCCTAGCGTACCATGGGGAACCGGTCTGTTCGGCTACTTACGGGGGCCGTCAGGGACAGCCATTCAGCTCTCCAGCGCCGCCACGAACGGCAGGTTGCGGTGGCGCTCGGCGTAGTCGAGGCCGTATCCGACCACGAAGCGGTCGGCGATCTCGAAGCCGACGTAGCGCGTCGGCAGGTCGACCTTCCGCCGCTCCGGCTTGGTGAGCAGCGCGCACACCTCCAGGGTCCGCGGGTTGCGCGAGCCGAGGTTTCGCAGCAGGTACTGGAGCGTGAGTCCCGAGTCGACAATGTCCTCGACGATCAGCACGTCGCGGCCTTCGATCGCGGCATCGAGATCCTTGAGGATCCGCACGACGCCGGAGGAATCGGTCGCAGAACCGTATGAGGCGACCGCCATGAAGTCGACCTCAACCGGGATGTCGATGAAGCGCATCAGATCGCTGAGGAAGAACACCGCGCCCTTGAGCACGCCAACGAGGAGCAGCGGGCGGCCGGCATAGTCCCGCGAGATCTGCGCGCCAAGCTCGGCGACACGCCGCTGAAGCTCATCGGAGGTGACGAGCACCTCGCCGACTGCGGCCTCGCCTGCCGCGCGCGCGGGTGTGGACACGGTCGTGAGTCTAGTCCCCGCGCGGCGGCAGCCGGACCATGATCAGCTCGCCGCCCTCGATCACCGCCGCCGCATTGTTACCCACGTGAAGCTCGGCGCGGTCCCCGCGGCCGGCGAGCGCCAGGATCTCCTGTACGCGGTCCCCCGCCTGGGGCACGTAGTCGCCGACCGCGTCCTCGGCCAGGCGCACGACCACCAGGCGCGCGAGCGCCGCCGGCAGCTCGCGCAGACGCACGATCGCGATGCTGCCCCGGCCGCCCAGCTCCTGCTCGACGAGCCCGTCGAGCAGCTCGGTCTCCTCGCGCAGCAGGCGTGCGGTCCTCAGCACGTTCGCCTCGGCCGCCGGGTGCACGGCCCGTAGTGCCGGCAGCAGGCCCCGACGCACGCGCGCGCGGGCGTACTGCTCGTCGTCGTTGCTCGCGTCCTCGCGCCAGGGCAGCGCGCGGGCCTCGCAGTAGGCGGCCGTCTGCTCGCGCGTGACGGCGAGCAGGGGACGGATCATCCTGCCGTCGCCGGCAACCATTCCCAGCTGCGCACGACGGCCCGGCGAGGCAGCCAGGCGATAGAGGATCGTCTCGACCTGGTCGCTCGCGGTGTGACCGGTTGCGAACAGCCCGTCCTGCTCCTCTGCAATGCGCGCCGCCTCGCGGTAGCGCACGTCGCGGGCCCACGCCTGCACGTTGCCCGCGACGCCCGCGAGCGGCTCGGGGCCACCCCCCGGGCGGCGCTCGTGCACGATCTTCAGCTCCACCCCGAGCGCTCCACAGAGCGCGACGCAGTGGCGCTCGTCGGCGGCGGCCTCCTCGCGCAGGCCGTAGTTGACATGCAAGGCCGCCACGCCGCCCGCGGCGTGGACGGCCAGAGCGACGTCGAGCAGGCAGACGGAGTCGCGCCCGCCCGAGAGCATCACGAGCAGCGGCTGGTCCGCCGCCGCGGCGAGCGGGCCGGCGGCGGCCTCGCGGACTTCCTCGAGCACCCCCACGCGCTACTCGCTTCGCGTCGAGGCGATGAACAGCTCGGTCGGCTCGGAGAAGCCCTTCAGCCGCACCTCGCCGATGCGGTCGAAGGCCAACCCGTCCGGCGCCGAGGCCATGTCCACCACCGGGCGTGTGACGAGCACCTCCCCGCCGCCGGCGCGCGCCACGACGCGGGCAGCCTGGTTGACGTCGCGTCCGTAGTAGTCGCCGTCGCGGTAGAGAGCCTCGCCGTAGTGGATCCCGATCCGCACCGAGGACCCCTCAACGGTGTCAGCCGCCTGCAGCTCGACGGCCCACTCCGTCAGCGCGACAGGGTCGGGGCCGACCACCATCACCTCGTCGCCGAGGGTCTTCGTCACGCGCGCGTCGACGGGCAGCGACTGCTCGACGGCATCGACGAACCGCTCCACGGCACCGAGCGCGACCTCGTCGCCGCGCTCGACCGTCAGGCGCGCGTAGCCCGCGAGGTCGGCGAAGGCGATCGCCACGCGCAACCGCCCCTCTTCGCTCGCGCCGTCGCCGAGGTCCGACTCCATGTGCCCGATCACGTCCTGCTCGACGAAGGTCGCGAGGAAGCGACCATGGACGTACGCCATCAACGGCGCGATGAACGGCAGCACGTCGCCGACCAGCCCCTCCATCTGCTCGGCGATCTCCAGCCCGGGGATGCCCTCGCGCATCAACGGCTCGTGCACGTAGATGTGGAACAGGCGCACCTCCGCGTCGGCGATCTGGGCGAGCGCCTGCCCGTACACCCGTGCGAGCTGCAGGAAGGCCTCGAGCGGGATGCCCGCGTCGAGCATCGCGGCGACGTACTTCAGCATCTCGAGGTCCTCGTCGGTGAGGGCCTGCGCGTGCGCTCCGAGGCCCATGGTCGTGAGGATGCGCTCGATCAGATCCTCCTTCAGGCCGCTCGCACCTGAGGCATCGTGCAGCGCGTAGCGCTCCTCGGATCCGCTCAGCAGGTTCTCGATCGGACCGACCGCGAGCTGACCGCGGTCGCTCGCCTGCTTGATCTGCGCGAGGCTGTGGCCGCGGGCGCGCAGCCGGGCGACGACCCGCACGTAGGCGACGGCGGCCGGCGTCCAGCTCCCCTCATAGCCGGGGACGAGGCCCTTCTTCACCCATCGGTTCACCGTCGCGGGCGCTACGCCTGCGCGCGCAGCCACCTGGGCGAGCGTCAACTCCCCGCCGGAGCTCAGGGGATCACGCTCCGACTCAGCCACCCAGGCGCAACGCGAAGGACGGTCCCATACGCCGCAGTCTAAAGTCGCCGCCGGTGTCCCGAAGCGAGGCCATCCACCTGCGACCCACCGCCGCGCTGGCCGAGCGCGTGCTCCTGCCCGGTGATCCGGGGCGCGCCCTCGCGCTCGCCCAGACGCTGCTCGAGGATCCGCTGATGTTCAACCATCACCGCGGGCTGTGGGGCTATACCGGGACGGCGCCCGATGGCGAGCCGCTCACGATTCAGGCCACCGGCATGGGCGGCCCCTCGGCGGCGATCGTCTTCTCCGAGCTGATCGCCCTGGGCGCGAGGCGCGCGATTCGGGTGGGCACGTGCGGCGCGCTCGCGAGCGGGCTCGAGCTTGGCGAGCTCCTCATCGCGCGCGAGGCGATCAGCGCAGACGGGACGTCGCGGGCGCTCGGCGCGGGCGAGCGCGTAGCCGCAGACCCTCGGCTCACCGAGGCGCTCGGCCAGCAGGCCCCGTCGGCGCGCTGCGGGGCGGTCGTGAGCGTCGACCTCTTCTATGACGACGGGCGACGGCCCTCGGCGCCCGATGCGCTGGCGATCGAGATGGAGGCGGCGACGCTGTTCGCGGTGGGAGCCTCGCGCGGGATACCGGTCGCGTGCATGCTCGCCGTCTCCGACATATTCGACGCGGATGGCGGACGGCGACGCATCGCCGATCCCGCGCTGCTTGCGGCCGCTGAACGGATGGGCTCCGCCGCCGCGGCCGCGCTCACGACGTGAGCGCTCAGTCGCGGCCGGCCGCGGCTTTGCGGGGCGCGGCCGGCTTCGGCTCGGCCCTGCTGGCCCTGACGGCGCGCCCCGCTTTGGTCGCCGGTGGCGACGCGGCCCTGGCGCGCGAGGGCGAGGGTTGTGAGCGCTTCGGCCGCGGCTCGCGCTCGGAGGAGGAGTCGAGCTTGCGCGTGAGGGCCTCCAGCTGCTCCTCGATCGCGGTCAAGCGTGCCTCGACCCCGCCCGGGGCGAGCGCGCGGTCCAGGCGCCCCACGCCGTCCTCGATTCCCTCGAGTCGATATGAAACGGAGCGCAGGCGCCGGGTCAGGCGCTCGATGTCGGCCGCCGACGGGATGTTGAGCGCGCCCATCGCGGCCTCCTGCGCCTGGGACGCCTTCTCCCGCGCATCGAACGCACGCCCGATCGCCCCCGTCAGGAGCGGGTTTTCGAGCAGGTCGGAGAGCGCGCGGCCGAGTCGATCCTCGGTCGAGCCGCCGAGCCGCTCTCGCAGGCTCCTGGTAACGCTGCTCGCGTCGGACATGCGCTGCTCCTGATCGCTGGAAGTCATACCCGGGGGCGCCGGCGGTTCGCCGCGCCGAAGCAGAAGGATACGGTGAAGCGATGCCCGAGCGGCTGTTCATCTTCATCCAGATGGAGTTTGCGTGGGCGCTCGGTCCGCCCGACGGCCGTTACCTGCTGCGGGCGGCGGCGGATGCGGAGCCCGAGCGGGTGGTGGTGCTGACGACGCTCGACGCCGGACGGGCATCGGCCGCTCGGGGCTCCTCCGCGCGCTCGCGCCGGCGCGAGCGGCTCAGCCCCGCGCGCAGGCGCGGGCTCGGTGCGAAGGCAACACCCGATCCGGCGCCCGTCGTCACCGCGCGGGTCACGATCATCGATCCGGTTTCGCTTTCGGCCGATCACCAGGCGCGCGCGTGGCTGGCGGAAATCGACGGCGAGCGTGAGGTGAGCGCGGCCACTGCCGTGCTCAACCGCGTCCTTCACGCCTACCGGATCGCCTCGGCCGACCCCTACAGCCACGAGGTCGCGCCCCACCAGGCGCTGGTCATCAGGGCCGGCTGGGGCGACGGCGAGCAGGTCGCCTACGGGCGGTGGCTGCACGCGCAGGAGCTGATCTGGTCGGCGATCGAGCGTCGCGCCTCGCCCAGACGCAGGCGCGCGCGCGGCCGCTCGGCAGCGCTGCGGCCACAGGAGCGCGTCGCCGTGCTGCTGGGCGCGCGCGGGCGCGCGCTCATGTGCGAGGAGCTGGCGCTGCGTGCGCGCATGGATCTCGACCACGCGCGTCCCGCCCATGCCGCGATCGAGCTCGACCGGGCGTACGCCGCTGCGATGACCGAGCTCCCCGCCGAGAAGCGGCAGGATCTCGCGATCAGGATCGCCGAGCTGGACCAGCTACGAGCCGGCGTCGCCGAGCAGGCGCACCTGGCGCTGCCCGCCGCCGGCAGTGAGCCTGACGAAGACGTGGTGCGCCATGCGCTCGAGCGGCTCGAAGCCGCGCTTCGGGCCCGCACGGCGCCCGGGTTTAACCTGCAGTGAGCATGGACCCGACGAGGACCGCCATCGGCACCTGGAGCGGAGGGCGCTTCATGCATTTCGGCGAGCCGCTGAGCGACGAGCGCTTCGCGGCGCTGCTGCGCCCGGGCGCGGGCATCGACACCGTGATCACGGCGGACGTCTACGGCGCCGGCGAGGCCGACCGCGCCCTGGGCCGGGCGCTGCGGGGCGCGGCGCGCGAGAGCTACTGCCTGATCGGCGCGATCGGCCACGACTTCTACGAGGGACGGCGCGACGGCGCCAAGGGCTTCCCGCGCTTCACCGACCCACGGCTGCGCGGACCGCAGGAATACACCGACTACATCCGCCTCGCGACCGAGCGCAGCCTCGAGCGCTGCGGCGCCGAGCGCTTCGACCTGCTGCTTCTGCACAACCCCGACCACGTCGGTTACTCCAGCCCCGCCGTGTGGGAGGGCATGGAGGCGGTCCGCGACGCGGGCCTGACGCGCCTCCTGGGAGTGGCGCCAGGCCCGGCGAACGGCTTCACGCTCGACCTGATCGGCTGCCTCGAGCGCTTCTCCGGCCAGATCGACTGGGCGATGATCATCCTGGGCCCGCTGGAGCCGTGGCCGGGCGAGCTCGTGCTCGCCGCCGCGAGCGCTCACGACGTGAACCTGATCACTCGAGTTGTGGACTACGGCGGCATCTTCCACGACGATGTCCTCGCCGGCCACGCCTTCGCCGAGTACGACCACCGCAAGTTCCGCCCCGAGGGATGGGTGCGGGAGGGCCGGGAGAAGCTCGAGCTGATGCGCCCCTACGCCGAGCGCCACGGGCTGACGATGCTCCAGCTCGCGTGCGCGTGGAACCTCGCGCAGCCGGCCGTGCGCTGCGTCGCGCCGACGCTGATCCAGGAGAGCGGAGCCGGCGCGCGCCCGATCGAGGAGAAGCGCGCGGAGCTCGCCGCGGTGCGCGGAAGCGACCTCAGCGCCGAGGAGCTGGATGCGCTTCACGCCATCGGCGAGAACACCGGATGCATGACGTTGAAGGGCGCGAGCCTCGAATATGCGGGCCCGCCGCGCGCCGATCGCTGGGCGCTCGACGGCGAGCTCGCGGCGGTGGCGGCACGCTGGGGCATCGACCCGCGCCGCGACCTGCTGGCGCGGGGACTGACGGCAATCGAGAGCTGAAAGGGGAACGGCGAGCATGAGCATCGACATCGGCGCCTTCAAGGAGGGCCAGAGGAACGTTTGGTCGGCCGGGGACTATCCGGACATCGCCCAGATGATCGAGCCCGTCGCGCACGTACTGCTCGAGCGCGTTGGCCTACGGCGCGGCGAGGAGTTGCTCGACGTCGCGACCGGCAGCGGCAACGTCGCGATCCCGGCGGCGGAGCTGGGAGCCCACGTGACCGGCCTCGATCTCACGCCGAAGCTGCTGGCGGCGGCGCGCGCGCGGGCCACCCAGGCCGGCGTCGAGGTGCGTTGGATCGAGGGCGACGCCGAGGAGCTGCCCTTCGCCGACGGCTCCTTCGACAGGGTCACGTCCTGCTTCGGCGTGATCTTTGCCCCGCGACACGACGTCGCCGCGGCCGAGCTCGTGAGGGTGGCGCGTCCCGGCGCGACGGTTGCGTTCACCGCATGGACGCCGGAGGGGCTGAACGGCCGGCTGTTCAAGACGATCGGAGCGCACATGCCCCCGCCGCCGCCGCAGCTGCAGTCGCCGGTGCTGTGGGGGGACGAGGAGCATGTGCGCTCGCTCTTCGCCGACACCGGCGCCGAGGTCGCCTTCGAACGCCGCACGATCACGTTCACGCGAGAGTCGCCGGACGCGTGGGTCGCCTACAACGAGCGCGTGCTCGGCCCTCTGATCATGGCCAAGGCCGCGCTCGACCCGCAGGGCAGGTGGGCGGAGCTCCGAACCGACCTGCTGTCGTTCTACAGCGACGCGAACGAGGCGAGCGACGGATCCTTCAGCGCGCCCGCGGAGTACCTGCTGAGCGTCGTCAGGCGCCCGGCCTAGAGCGCCCCGACGAGCGCCTGAAGGTCATCGACGACGTCGCCGTCCAGGCGCACGCTCGCGATCTCGTCCAGCGGCGTGCGTCCGTGCGTGATGATCGCCACGGCGCCGCCGGCGCCGCGCGTCAGGAGCGGCAGGCCCGCGACCGGATGCACTTCGAGCGAGGAGCCGATGCACAGGAGCACGTCGGCCTGCTCGCAGAGGACGCGGGCGCGGTCAAGCGCCTGCTCGGGCAGCATCTCGCCGAAGAGCACGACCTCGGGCTTGAGCGCGCCGCCGCATACCTCGCAGCGAGGCACGCCGTCAGAGGCGCTCAGCAGCCGGGCGCGGGCGTCCTCGAGCGGAACGCTGCCGCCGCAGTCCGGACAGGTGCAGGTCGCGATGCTGCCGTGCACCTCGACGAGCTCCCGGGTTCCCGCCCGTCGATGCAGCAGGTCGATGTTCTGTGTGATCACGGCGTCGAGGACGCCGCGCCGCTCGAGCTCCACGAGCGCCCGGTGGGCGCGGTTGGGCTGCTTGTCTGCGAGCGTCGCGAAGCGCTCGCCGTAGAAGCTCCAGAAGCGCGCGGGGTCCCGGCGGAAGGCGTCAATGTGGGCGACCTCCATCGGGTCGACCCGCTCCCACAGCCCGCTGCCGGGTGAGCGGAAGTCGGGGATGCCGGAGGGCACCGAGATGCCGGCGCCGGTCAGCGCGACGACGCTGCGTGCGCCGCGCACGAGCTCGGCGAGGGCGACGACGCCCGATCGTGCGATGGCCTGCGGGGGCATCCGTGCGCTCAGCTGCCCCGGAAGCGCGGAGCGCGTTTGGCAAGGAAGGCGGAGATGCCCTCCTTCGCGTCCTCGCTGGAGAAGACCGCCGCGAAGGCTCGCTTCTCGGCCTCGATCCCCTCGTCGAGCTCGCCGGCGCCGGAGACGCGCTTGACCTGCTCCAGCGCAAGCGGCGCCTGGCCGGCGAGCTTGCGCGCCCACTGCAGCGCCGTGTCGAGCAGTTCGTGGTCGTCGACCATGCGGTTGCAGAGGCCCAGCTCGAACGCTTCGTCGGCGAGCAAGGGATCACCGACGAGGTTCATCTCGAGCGCCTTGCTCACGCCGACCAGGCGGGGCAGCCGCTGAGTGCCCCCGAAGCCCGGAATGATCCCCAGCTTGATCTCGGGCTGGCCGAACATCGCCGAACGGGCGGCGACGCGGACGTCGCAGGCCATCGCCAGCTCGCAGCCGCCGCCGAAAGCGAGGCCGTTGACGGCAGCGATCGTGGCGACGCCGTCGGACCCGAGCTCCTTGAACAGCGCGTGCGCGGTGTTGACCAGCTGCTCGCCAGATGACTCGTCCATCGTCGTGAACGCCTTGATGTCGGCGCCGGCAGAGAACAGGAACGGGTTCGAGGAAGCGATCACGAGGGCGCGCACGCCCGACGCCTTGACCTTCGCCCATACCCGCTCGAGGTCTTCCACCACCTGGGGCGAGATCGAGTTCATCTGCCCGTTCGCAAGCCACGCGATCGCGACGCCCTCCGCGCTGGCCGATCTCCGATCGGTCTCGAGCTTGATCACCTCGCCGGGCTGCTCGGCGTCGGGCTGGGGATAGGGGTAGAAGCCCTGCCCGCTCTTCTGCCCCAGCCGGCCCTGCGCGACGAGGCGACGCAGGATCGTCGGCGGCGTGAAGCGCTCGCCGTAGCGCTCCTCGGCGTTCTCCATCCGTTCGAGGACCGTGTCGAGGCCGTCGGCGTCCGCCTTCATGAAAGGCGGCATCAGGCCGCGGCGCGGATCCAGGCCCGCGCCGGCCATCAGACCGAAGTCGATGTCGCGGTGCGTGGCAACGCCCTCCTCCAGCACGAGGCAGGCCTCCAGCAAGGTCTTCAGCGAAAGCAGCTCGACGAGCTCCGGCACGTCCGGGTCCCCGTCGCCGGGGATGTTCGGCTCGCCCTCGGAGTCGTAGAAGCCCTCACCGCCTGTCTTCGCGCCGAGCTTGCCTTCGGCCACGAGCTTCTGCATGCCCTTGGGTACGTAGAAGCGTTCCTCGCCATAGGACTCCACGAGATGCTCCGCCACATGCAGGACGGTGTCGAGCCCGAGCAGGTTGACCAGGTAGTAGGGCCCGACTGGGATCACGCCCGCGGCGCCCACCCCCTCATCGATCTTCTTGATCGAGAGCCCCTTCTGTTCCTGCTCACGCCATATCTCTGAGGTGGCGGAGTTGAGGATGCGGTTGACGACGAAGCCGGGGACCTCGGCGCACGTGATCGGCTGCTTGCGGATGGCCTGGGCAAATGTGATCGCGGCGGCGACCGTCTCAGCGGAGGTATCCTCGCCCTCGACGATCTCGATCAGCGGCATGATCGAGGCGGGGTAGAAGTAGTGGAAGCCGATCACCTTCTCGGGGCGCAACGTGGCTTCGCCCATCTCGGTGATCGACAGCGACGAAGTGTTCGAGGCGAGGATCGCGTGGCCGGGAGTCGCCGCGTCGAGCTCGGAGAGCACGGCCTGCTTGATCTCCATCTTCTCGGGCACGGCCTCGACGACGAAGTCCACATCGCCGAAGCCGTCGTAGGTCGTCGTTCCCCGAATCCGGCCGATGACTTCCTCGATCTGCGCCTCGGCCTCGTCGCTGGTGATCTTGCCGCGCTCGACGAGTTTGTCGATCTGGCCGCGGGTGACGTTTCCGGCCTCCTCCAGACCCGCCTGCACCAGCGTGTCGTCGATGTCCTTGAGCACTACTGGTATGCCGGCCGCGGCGATCGTCTGGGCGATCTGGCCGCCCATCGTCCCGGCCCCGACGACGGCGGCTTTGAACACGAACATGCTTTGCGTCTCCTCTGATGGCTAGGGTCGCGGGAGCGTAGCGTCACCCGCCGTACGCCGCACCTCTCGGCGCCCGCGCGGGTTTGTGTCATCGGAACTGTTCAAGCGAAATCGCGCTGGGAGGCGAACATGCAGTCATTTTGCGGAGTCGGCGCGGGGCGGGCCAACGGCGCGGTGGGCGGGCGGCGGCGTTCCGTGCGTGCTGCCTGCACGCACACGGCCGCGCTGACGCTGGCGGCGACGGCGTTCGTCTGCTCGACGGCAGCCGCTGCCTCGCTGCCGACCGTCTCGACCGGGGCGGCGCGCGAAGTGAGCTACGGCTCGGCGGTCCTGACCGGCTCGGTGAAGCCCAACGGCGCCGACGCCTCCTACTACTTCCAATACGGCGTCACGAAGGCCTACGGGGGGCAGACGGCGATCGCCGACGCCGGTGCCGGCGTCCACGCGGTCAGCGTGAGGCTGCCCGTGACCGGGCTGCAGCCGCTCACCGTCTACCACTATCGGCTCGTGGCGGTCAACTCGGCGGGCGCGTCGATCGGCCGCGACGCCACGCTCCTGACGACCAAGGTGCCGCTCTCGCTGCAGATCCTCGCGTCTCCGAACCCGGTCCTGTTCGGCGGGTCGATCACCGTCCAGGGAACGCTCTCGGGAACCGGGAACGGAAACCGCGCCGTGATCTTGCAGGCGAGCTCCTTCCCGTTCACCGCGGGCTTCCAGAACGTCGGCAACCCCGAGCTCACGAGCGCGAGCGGCGGCTTCTCCTTCCCGCTGCTCGGGATGACCCTGGTGACGCAGTTTCGTGTCGTGACGAGCACCAGTCCGCCGGTCCTCAGCCCGGTCGCGGTCGAGGGCGTCGCGGTGCGGATCGACAGCCACGTGGCGGCGACGAGGCGGAGGCATTTCGCCCGCATCTTCGGGACGGTAACGCCGGCCGAGAACGGGATGCAGATCGGGATCCTGAGGATCACCCACGGCCACGGCGTGCTGGTTGGTGGCACGCTTCTGCACCCGCGCAACCCCGGCAGCTCGAAGTTCAGCCGCGTGGTGCCCGTCAGGCCGGGCGTGTACCGCGTCCTCGTGCGCGTCACGAGCGGCGCGCAGATCTCAAACTACGGCGGGCCCCTGCTGATCCGCTGAGGCGCTAGACGGCGACCGTTTCGACCCCGCCGACGACGGCGGGCTGCTCGACGCGCCGGGGGAGCAGCGTTTCGCGCGCGATCACGAGGCGCTGGATCTGTGACGTCCCCTCATACAGCTGCATGATCTTGGCGTCGCGGAAGAGCTTCTCGACCGGGTAGTCCTTGATGAAGCCGTAGCCGCCGTACACCTGGACGGCTTCGGTCGCGACCTTCATCGCCGCGTCGGCGGCGAAGCGCTTGGCGTGAGATGAGATCAGCGTGTTGCGTTCGCCGTTGTCGAGCATCACCGCCGACTTCCACGTCAGCAGCCTCGCAGCCTCGATTTCGGTCGCCATGTCGGCGATGATGAACTGGATCGCCTGGTGCATCGCGATCGGCACGCCGAACTGGACGCGTTCGCGCGAGTAGTCGGTGGCGAACTCGAAGGCGGCGCGAGCGATGCCGGTCGCCATCGCCGCGACGCCGGGGCGCGTGCGGTCGAGCGTCATCATCGCCAGCTTGAAGCCCTTGTTTTCCTCGCCCAGCAGGTTCTCGGCCGGAACCTCGACGTCGTTGAAGGAGATCGTGGCGGTGTTGGAGGCGCGCTGCCCGAGCTTGTCCTCCTTCTTGTCGACGACGACCCCCCAGTCGCGCTCTACCACGAACGCGGAGATGCCGCGGTGCCCGGCCTCCTTGTCGGTCTTGGCGTAGACGGTGTAGTAGTCGGCGTAGCCGCCGTTGGTGATGAAGCACTTGGAGCCGTTGATCACGTACTTGTCGCCCTTCTTGACGGCCGTCGTGCGCATTCCGGAGACGTCCGAGCCCGCGTCGGGCTCGGTCAGGCAGAAGGAGGCGAGCTTCGGCGCTTCGGTCAGCATTCCGAGGTACTTCCGCTTGATCTCCTCCGAGCCGCCGAGGGCGATCGGTGCGGTGGCCAGGCCGTTGCAACCGAGCGAGGTCTGGATCCCCGAGCAGCCCCACGAGAGCTCCTCCTCGATCAGGCAGCCATCCAGGTAGCCGGCTCCGGCGCCCCCGTACTCCTCCTCGATGTGGGAGTTCATCAGCCCGAGTTCCCAGGCTTTTTCGATGATCTCCTGCGGCCAGGTGCCGTCCTTGTCGTACTCCCAGGCCACGGGACGTATCTCGTTGACCGCGAAGTCGTGCGCCATCTCGCGCAGGGCCTTCTGCTCGTCGGTGAGTGTGAAATCGACCATGTTCGAATCTCCTAGCGGCTGTCCCCCGATTATAGATTGACTGGTCAGTCAATCTGGCCGGAGCAAGGGTAGCGGAGTGCTGGTCGATGAGCAACAATCCGTGGCTGTGCAGAGCCTCTTCCCGATCATCGTGTTCGGAGCCGTGGCCTTCTCCGTCGTGATGTCCGTGGTGTTCCTCGTCAGCCGCGGTGGGATGTATGACCACATCGGGCAGGGAGGCCTCTCGCGCGACAGCGACCACCTCGCGGGAGCGCCGCCGCCCGCGCCGGACTCGCCGGCTGGCCGCGCCGAGCGCGAGCAGGAGATCCGGCAGATGCTCAGGGCGCGCAGCGATCGCCTGGTCTCCAGGGGCCAGCCGGCGCTCGACGTCGAGGCGGAGGTCACCCGGCTGATGGCGCCGGGGCCGCAGCCCGAGGGCCATGCGGCCGGGCTTGTGGAAGAGGTCCGCCAGCTGGTCGTCGCCCGCAACGAAAGGCGCCAGCGCCAGGGCCTTGAGCCGCTCGAGGTCGAGGCGGAGGTGGCCCGCACGCTCGAGGAGTTCGATCCATGAACACAGCCGCCCTGCAGTCGGGTATAAACGCGCGATGAGCAAGGTGCGCCGCTTCGCGCTCGACGAGATCACGATCCGTCCGGGCACCTACTTCAACCCGCAGACCGAGGTCCTGATCGTCGTCGACGACTCGCCTGAGGTCGACCACGAGATCTTCGAGCGGGACGAGTTCGAGGGCAGCGACTGGGTGCTGATCGCGGAGGACTCGCCGCTTGACGAGAACAAACGCGACGAGTTGATCGAGCGCTTCCAGCTGGCGCACCCGCCGGTTGACGATCTCGCGCTGGGAGAGGACGACGTCGAGCACGAGCCGGACCTCGACGAGGACGAGCACGAGCACGGGGACGAGGACGAGGAGCTCGACGGCGTCGACGACCTCGAGTTCGACCACGAGTGATTCAGGCGCGGGCGTGAGGCCCTCGCGCCAGCCCCAGACGTTGGAGCTCGGGCCCCAGTTGTGATGGCGGCTGCGGGTTGGCCGGCGCGGCGATCGTCTGTGGGCGACCCAGCTGGGCGAACTGCAACACGAACGTGAGCGTTCCACCGGCGAGGCCGCCCAGCGCCGCCCGCGTGGCGGCTGTGCTGGAGACCGGGGCGCTCAGCGCGAGGCGCCGGAGCAGGTGATCGCGCGCGCCCGTGTAGATGTCCACCCGCGCCGAGCGCACCGAGGCCGACAGCGCCTCGGTGCGGGCCGGCGTGAGCAGGCCGGCGCCCTGGCCGACTGCGAGCGCCCCGCCGGCGCTCGAGAGCCGCTCGGCGTCGGCGAGGAAGCGGGCCGTGTCGAGGCCGGCGAGGAGATGGACGGTGTCGGTACCGCCGACGTTGGCCGAGCCGGACCTCGATGCGTGGGTGAGCCAGGCCGCGGGGTCCATGCCGAGGGTCGCGGACGGCGACTGGCGGCCGCGCGTGAATGAGCCGCCGCTCGCCTGGGCGTATCCCTGCTCGAGCGCCTGCGTGGCGGCTGCGGGGGCCAGGAACGCAACGCCGCCCAGCTCCAGGTAGAGCCGGCCGGCCGTCGATACCGCGCCTGAGCTCAACCTCCGCCCGCGCGTCTGCAGCGCCAGCGTCAGGGCGAAGCTCGGCAAGCGCCCAGCGCCCGCGCTCTGAAAGGGGCCCGCAAGGTGAAGCGAGAACGCCCCCGGCGCTGCCGGCGCTCCGGCGGCGCCCCGCGCCGAGAGCGCCAACGTGAGCTCGAGCAGCCCGCTCGAGATCGACCGGTGTGAGGAGAAGGTCTCCTTCAGCAGCGAGCTCGCGCTCGGCGCGGAGCCGCTGCCGCAGGCGAGCAGCAGTCCCGCCGCGAGGGCCGCGGCCAGCGCGCCGAGCCCGGGGGCGGGCGCCGACACGGCGCGAGCGCGCGATCGCGCACGGCGCGGCGCGCCGGCGGGCGCAACTGCGGCGCGGGTGGACGTGTTCATTGGGCGTGCTCTCACTCGAGGGGCCCCGAGCTGCAAGGACCCCTGCAGCCACCCCGGCGGCCGAGCGTACCATCCGCGCGGTGCGCGCAAGGCAGCTCTGGGCCGCCTTTCTCGGCCTGCTCATCATCTGCCTCGCCGCGCCGTCGAGCGACGCGCTCGCGGGCTCCGGTGCGCACGTCGCGGCCCGCGGCACGAGCGCGGGCGCGGCGCTGCTCCGCCTGCGCGCGGTCGGCGCGATCAGCGAAACGGTGTACCGCAAGGACGACGGCGCGCTCCTCGCCGCCAAACGCTCGCTGGGGAGGCTCGGCGGCACTCGGCGAGCGGAGCTCGGGGCGGTGCTCTCGAACATCCAGGCGATCGCCGCCGCGGGCGAGCTGAGCGCGTCGCGGCTCGCTCCGCTCTTCCTCACGCTGGAACGCAACCGCGACTGGTGGACGACGCGGCCGTTGCTCGCGAGCGGCGATCGGGTCAGCTTTCCCTCTAGCAAGCTCGTGTGGGAGTACTACGCGGGGCAGGGTCTCGAGATCCAGTGGCTCGGGACTTTCGGGAAGGCCAACGGCTACTACCTGTCCGGGAACGAAAACGCCAACCTGCGCCAGCTGCTCGCCGAAGCGATCCCGCTCGCGTCGAGCCGCGCCGGGGGCATCGCCTGGGAGTACATGTTCCAGTTCGACGGCGGCGTGGCGCCCTGGACGAGCGGCCTCTCCCAGGGGACCGCGCTGCAGGTGCTCGCACGCGCGTGGTCGCGCTTCAAGGACCCCACCTACCTCGCGGCGGCACAGCAGGCGCTTCAGATCTTCGCGACGAGGCCGCCGGCCGGAGTGCGCGTCGCCACCGGAGCGGGCGCTCACTACGCCGAGTACAGCTTCGCCCCCAGTGACAGGATCCTGAACGGATTCATCCAGGCGCTCGTGGGGCTCTACGACTACACCTCGCTCACCGGTGACACGCTCGGCCTGCGGCTGTTCGAAGCCGGCGACGCCGAGGCCCGCCTGGAGGTCCCGCGCTACGACACCGGCGCGTGGTCGCTGTATGACCAGTTCGGCGAATCGAGCCTCAGCTACCACGAACTGCTGAGCGAATTCCTGGCGCACCTCTGCCAGCGAACGCGCAAGGGCCTCCCCTCGACGACCGCGACCACACCCACTCCGCCAACGCCCACGGTCCCCGCAGGCTCCTCGACCACCGGCGGCACCGGCGGCGCGACGGCCAGTCGCACGGTCGCCTCGCGCGCGCAGGCCGGCCAGCCGATCGCCGCGGATGAGCTGTACTGCGCGACGGCTCAGCGCTTCACCGCCGACCTGAGCACCCCTCCCGCGATCGCCCTGCTGTCAACGACGCTGCGGGGAGGCGTGCGGGCGGGAGTGCAGATGTCGCTGTCGAAGATCTCCACGGTCAGCCTGACGGTACGCCGGGGCGCCCGCGTCGTGTGGAGGAACAGGGCGACCGTCGAACGCGGCAGGCCGCGCCTGCTTTGGGTGACCCCGTCTGCGGGGGGCACCTTCTCGGTCACGCTCGCCGCCACCGACCTGGCCGGCAACTTCGCGACGACGAGCGGCACCGTCGTAGTCAGCCGCCACTGATCGGGGGCGCGCGATCGTAGACTAGCCGAGTGACCGGCATGCAGAGCACCGGGCGAAGGGACTGCCGCGGATGAGCCGGCTGACGCACGCGTGGCGCTTGATGGAGCCAGACCAGCGACTCGCGTCGGCGGCCTCGGTGGCGCTGCTCTTGACGATGTTCTTCCCCTGGTACGGGCTGGAGAGCCTGAACCCGAAGACGCGCGCGATCAGCTCTCACACGATCAACGCCTTCGGCGACGTGTCCTTCGTGGAGGCCGCCGTGTTCCTCGTCGCCGCGGGAGTTCTCGTAATGATGCTCGCGCGCGCGGAGGGACGCGAGTTCCACCTGCCCGGCGGCGACGGGACGATCGTGATGCTCGCCGGCGGCTGGGCGGCGCTGCTGATCTTCTATCGCGTCTTCAGCCGCCCCGCTGGCAACGGCTACCCCGTCGGTATCGAGTGGGGCTTCTTCCTCGCGTTCGTCGCCGCGGGGACACTGACGTACGCCGGCTGGCGGATGCGGGGCGGCGACGCGGCGGAACCGCCCAGGATGCGCCGACCGCGGCCAGAGCCCGCGCCAGAAAGCGAGCCACCGCCGCAGCGCGAGCGCCGGCGGCGCGCCGATGTCCGCGCTGATCCCGATCGGAGTGCCCTCGTCTCCGCCTCACCGGGACGGCGAGCGCCGCGCGCCGACCCGGCGCCTGCGGAGCGCAGAACGGCCGCGACACGGCCCCGCTACCCGCCCGCCCCGCCCGGGTCGCGCCCGGCCTCTCCCTCGACGCCGGCGGACGCCGATCAGCTTTCCTTCGAGGACTCGCCGGCCGATCGGGAGCATTGACTCGCTCGGAGGCCGTGGACGGCTGCCGCCTATCATTGGGCTGACGATGAGAAACTCCCAGTCCCCGGCGCCCGCCTCCGTCGCAGATGTCGCCGAGGGGCTGCGCGCAGTGGGCTACCTGCCGGGCGAGTCGACCGCGCTCGTCTCGTTTTTGGCGACCAAGCTCGGCAAGCCCGTCCTCGTCGAGGGACCCGCCGGCGTCGGCAAGACCGAGCTCGCCAAGGCGCTGGCGTCATATCTCGGTCGCGAGCTCGTGCGGCTGCAGTGCTATGAGGGCCTGGACGAGGCGAAGGCCCTCTATGAGTGGAACTACCGCAAGCAGCTGCTGCGCATACAGGCCGAGGCTTCGGGAACCGGCTGGGACGCCGTTCAGGAGGACATCTTCGGCGAGGAGTTCCTGCTCGCGCGGCCGCTGATGACCGCGATCGCCTCCGAGCAGCCCGTCGTGCTCCTGATCGACGAGATCGACAAGACCGACCAGGAGTTCGAGGCGATGCTGCTGGAGGTGCTTTCCGACTTCCAGATCTCGATCCCCGAGCTCGGGCGCGTCGAGTCCCGCACGCATCCGGTCGTGCTGCTCACGTCCAACAACTCACGTGAGCTCACCGAGGCGCTCAAGCGCCGCTGCCTGTATCTGTGGCTGGACTACCCCGAGCTCGAGCACGAGCTCGAGATCGTTCGCCTGCATACACCCGAGCTGTCGGAGACGGTCGCACGCAGGCTGGTGGAGGTCGTAGGC
>DATMQG010000064.1:0-6763 GCA_035566835.1 Solirubrobacteraceae bacterium | reverse complement strand
AGGATTTGTCCCTAGTACGAGAGGACCGGGATGAACGCACCTCTGGTGTATCTGTTGTCCTGCCAAGGGCATTGCAGGCTAGCTACGTGTGGATCGGATAACCGCTGAAAGCATCTAAGCGGGAAGCCGGCCTCAAGATGAACTCTCCCATCCCCTAGAGGGAGTAAGACCCCTGGTAGACCACCAGGTTGATAGGCCGGATCTGGAAGGACGGTAACGTCCGCAGGAGACCGGTACTAATGGGTCGAGGGCTTGACGGATTTTTGTGATACCCGCTGTGGCGCTGTGCAGTTTTGAAGGACCGGGAGAGGCGAGGTCTCTCGCTTTTTTCCGGTGGCTATTGCGAGGGGGAAACACCTCTTCCCATTCCGAACAGAGCAGTTAAGCCCCTCAGCGCCGATGGTACTTGGCCCGCAAGGGCCTGGGAGAGTAGGACGCCGCCGGTTTCTTTGAAGACGCGGGCCGCCCCGGGGCGGCCCGTCGTCGTTGCAGACCCCTCTGGTTGCAGCGGCTTTGGGCAGCCGCGGCTTGCGGGGGCCCGCCCGCGGCTCTCAGTCGGGGAGGACCACGCTCCCGTCCTCGGCGATCGTCCAGTTGGGATTGTGGGCGACCTCCCATGGATAGCCGTCGAGATCCACGAAGACGCCCGAGTAGCCGCCCCAGAACGTCTCACCGGCCTCGCGGGTGATCGCAGCGCCCGCCGTCCTTGCCTCGGCGATGACCGTGTCGACCTCCTCAGGCGACCGCGCGTTGTACGCCAGAGTGACGCCGCCATAGCCGCTCCCCTGCACGACGCCGCTGTCCTCGGCGAGCCTGTCCCTGTCCCAGAGGGCGAACACCATCCCGCCCGATTGAAAGAAGACGACTTCGAGCTCCGCTGGCGTCGAGCTCCTCCAGCCGAGCGCTTCATAGAAGGCGCGCGCACGCTCCAGATCGGCCACGCCGAGCGTTATGAGGCTGAGTCGCTGCTCCATCTCGTCAACTCCTTCCCGCCACATGGCTCCACGAGCCTCGCAGGCTAACGGTCGGGCTGGCGCGAGCGCGACTGCTCGCGAGGCCGCGAACCCCGGTGCCGCCCGCCCGGAACCGAGGACTCAGGACGTCGAATGGGGGAGACGCAGACCTGCGGCGCCGTCGCCGGTTGGCCCGGGCGTCGCGCTGCGCAGCGCCCGCGCAGCGGCGCCCGATGCGGGTGTATGGCCTGACTGGGCTCGTCCTGGCCGACCTCCCAGTCGACGTCGTGGCCGTCCTCGAGCAGCAGGAACGAGCGCGTCAGGCGAAGCGCATCGAGCGCCCGCTGGGCAAGCGTTGATGTTCGCGATGACGGGAACATGTGTTCGTAAGATATGAGCGCCGCCGGATGGATCGAAGGCGAACGTGTGTGCGCACGGCACCGATTTGGGAAGAAATGGCTTGGCCATGCGGATTTACAGGGTCAGGTCTGCAACAGAAGTTGCAGGAGCGCCGGTCTCGGCAGCGCCCGCAACCTCTTGTCAAGACCATGCAGGGGCACGGCCCGGCGGCTCGAACTCCAGCAGAGATGGCTGTTACGCTTCGGACCAGGCGCCACACCGGCACTCCTTTCTGGGGCCGACGGCCCCGCGCACCGCTCATGGAGAAGTTCGTCATCGAAGGAGGCGTCCCGTTGTCCGGCACCATGGTGCCGGCGGGCAACAAGAACGCGGCCCTTCCCATCCTCGCAAGCGCCCTCCTGACCGAGGACGAGGTGACCGTGGCCAACGTGCCGCGCATCCGCGACGTCGAGGCGATGCTCGAGATCCTCAGCGCGATCGGCGTCCAGGTGACCTGGCGCGGGCCCAACGAGGTAACCCTCTGCGCCGCAGCCGTGCACGCCGTCGAGATCGACCGCGAACTGGCCGAACTGATTCGGGCCTCCTTCCTGCTTGCCGGTCCCCTGCTCGCACGCTTCCGGCGCGCCGTGATGCCACCTCCGGGCGGCGACGTCATCGGCCGCCGTCGGCTCGACCCGCACCTCGACGCCTTCCGTGCCATGGGCGCCACCAGCGACTGCGGACGCGAGATCGTGCTCACAGCGCCGCACGGCCTACGGGCGACGGATGTGTTCATGGACGAGCCGTCCGTGATGGCGACCGAGAACGCGCTGATGGCGGCCTCGCTGACCCCAGGCACCACGGTCATCGGCAACGCCGCCTGCGAGCCCCACGTGCAGGACCTTGCGCGCATGCTCGTGAAGATGGGCGCAGACATCCAGGGCATCGGCTCGAACCTGGTCACCGTCAACGGCGCCGAGCAGCTGCACGGCTGCACGCACGAGATCGCCCCCGACCACATCGAGATCGGCAGCTTCATGGCGCTCGCCGGCGTCACCGGGGGAGAACTGCGCATCAAGGACACCGTTCCCGGCGACCTGCGCATGATCCGCCTCGTGCTCGAACGCATCGGCCTGCGCTCGGAGCTCCTGGACAACGACGTACTCGTGCCAGGCGGCCAGCGGCTCGTCGCCCAGGCCGATGTCGGCGACTACAAGAGCAAGGTGCAAGATGGCCCCTGGCCCGCCTTTCCGGCGGACCTCACTTCGATCGCCGTTGCTCTCGCCACCCAGGCCGAGGGTTCGATCCTCGTCCACGAGTGGATGTTCGAGAACAGGCTGATCTTCACCGACAAGCTGATCCTGATGGGAGCCGACATCGTGATGTGCGACCCGCATAGGGCGATCGTCACCGGCCCGCGGCGGCTGCGCGGCGAGCGCGTCGAGTCGCCCGACATTCGCGCCGGAATGGCCATGCTGCTCGCGGCGCTCTGCGCCGAGGGTCGCAGCGAGATCGGCAACATCCGTCAGATAGACCGTGGCTACGAGCGCATCGACGAGCGCCTGCGCGAGCTCGGCGCGCGTATCGAGCGCGTGGCCACGGAGCCCGTTCACGCGTAACCCCGGGGTCGTAAGTAACCTCGGGGTGGTAATGATCCACCCCATCCCCAGCGGCACGCGTGACGTGCTTCCCGAAGAGACGCGCGAGGTGCGCGCGATCACAGACACGCTGCGCAGCGTCTTCGAGCGCCACGGCTACGGAGAGATCTACACGCCCGCGCTCGAGTACGAGTCGGTGCTCGCCCGCGCCGACATGGCCGAAGCCAAGCCCGCTTACCGCGTATTCGACGAGTCGGGGGCGGTGCTGGCGCTGCGCTCGGACATGACCGTTCCGATCGCCCGCGTAGTCGCAACCCGCTACGGCTCGAGCGAGCCGCCGATGCGCTTCTGCTACTTCGCTCACTGCTACCGGGGCGTTCGCCCCCAGCGCGGACAGCCGCGCGAGCTGCTTCAGGCCGGAATCGAGCTGATCGGGTCGCCCGCGCCGGAGGGCACCGCCGAGGTTCTCACCGTGCTCTGCCGCTCGCTCGACGCCGTCGGCCTGAAGGACTATCGCGTCGGCGTCGGCGACGCCTCGCTGTTCCCGGCGCTCATGGCCAGCCTGCAGGTGCCCGAGGAGGCCCGCGCCGCGCTGCTCGAAGCCCTCGTCCTGCGCGACTTCGTGGGACTCGAGCACGCGCTCGCCGAAGCCGGGCTCTCGTCCGACGCGGCCGGCCTGCTGCTCGAGGTACCCCAGCGACGCGGCGGGCCTGAGGTCCTCTCAGACATGCCCGCGCCAGCGCAGGATGCCGTCACCGGACTGCAGCGTGTTCACGATCTGCTCGAGCCCACCGTCGCCGAGCGCGTGATCTTCGACCTCGGGCTCGTGCGCAATATCGGCTACTACACGGGCGCCGTGTTCGACGTCTATGACCCGGCCCTCGGAGCCCCGATCGGCGGCGGCGGTCGCTACGACGAGCTGCTGGGGCGTTTCGGCCGCTCGCTGCCGGCTGTCGGCTTCGCGCTGGGCGTCGACCGCCTGCACATAGCCCTCGCCGGCGAGGAGCGCGGTACGGGCGCCCTGCTGGCACGGCCCGACGGCGATGGCTCCGGCAGCGCCGGAGCCCCCGTACTCGAGCCGCCGTCGAGCCCCGACGGACGAGCGAGTGGCGCCGGCGAGCAGACCCCCGCCGGGAGCGGACCCCCGCGGTGAGGCCGATGAACGGCCTCACGATCGCCGTACCCCGCGGCGCCCTCTTCGAGGACACCGTCGATCTGTTGACCGTCCTCGGGCTCGACACCGAGGAGCTCCGCGCGAACGACCGCAAGCTGCTGTTCGAGGACATCGGCGTGATCACGATGCGCCCCTCCGACGTGCCCACGTACGTCGAGGCGGGCGCAGCGGACCTCGGCGTGACCGGCAAGGACGTGCTGCTCGAGCAGGCGGCCCAGCGGCCGGGCGAGGTCGAGCGCGACATCTACGAGCTCCTCGACCTCGGCTACGGGCGCTGCACGATGGTGCTCGCAAGCAAGGCCGGCCCCGATCCGGCGCTCGAGGCGCTGCGCCGCCTCGGGGTCATGCGCGTCGCCACCAAGTATCCCCGCATCGCCGCCCGCCACCTTGAGGAAACGGGCCGGCAGGCCGAGATCGTCGAGGTCAAGGGCTCGGTCGAGCTCGCGCCGCTGACGGGCGTCGTCGAGGCGATCGTGGACCTGACCGCGACCGGAAACACGCTGGCGGAGAACAACCTCGTCGTACGCGAGGAGATCGTCGTGTGCACGGCGAGGCTGATCGCAAACCCCGTCGCCCACAAGTTGAAGGCGGCGGCGATCGACGATCTGCTCGAGCGCGTGCGCGGCCTGCCCGCCGCACCCCTGGCCTGAGATGCGGCTCAGCCGTCTGGACGCCGATGAGGTGACGCGGCTCGGGGGCCCCGATGGGGCGAGTGCCCACCTGCGCACGCTGATCCCGCAGGCGGCCTCCGTGCGGGCGCAGGTCGGCGAGATCATCGCTCGCGTGCGCGCCGAGGGCGACGCGGCGGTGATCGACTACACGCGGCTCCTCGACACCGCGGGTGAGGAGCCGGCACCGCTGCTCGTACGCCAAGACGAGCTCGACGACGCGATCCGCCAGCTCCCGCTCGAGCTCGTCGCCGGGCTGCAGGTCGCGATCAAAAACGTCGCGTTCGTGGCGAGCGCGGGCGTGAATGAGGACATCGGCGTCGAGCTATCCCAGGGGCAGCGCATCGTCCTTCGCGAGGTGCCCGTCGCGTCCGCCGCTATCTACGTGCCAGGCGGGCGCGCCCCCTATGCGAGCACCGTCGTGATGGGCATCGTGACCGCCCGCAGCGCCGGCGTGCTCGACGTGTGCGTCTGTGCCCCACCCGGCCCCGACGGCCAGATCGACCCCGTGATCCTCGGCACCTGCCGCCTCTGCGGCGTCGAACGCGTGTATCGGATGGGAGGAGCACAAGCGATCGCCGCGCTCGCGTGTGGGACGGAAAGCGTGTCGCGGGTGGATGTGATCGTCGGCCCGGGCAACCTCTACGTGCAGGAGGCCAAGCAGCAGCTCTCGGCCAACGTCGGCATCGACGGCTTTGCGGGGCCCAGCGACCTGCTCGTGCTGCTTGCCGCGGATGCGCAGGAGGACGAGCTGCGCCTCGCAGCGCTCGACATGCTCGCCCAGGGAGAGCACGGTGACGGCACCATTGTCGTCGCGGCCACCCCGGCCGCGGCCGTGGCCGATGCGCTCGCGGCGACGCTCGAGGATCTCGTCGTCGAGCGCCCGACGGTCGGAGAGGCGGCGTTCGCGATCGTGCACGTCCGCGACGCGCGCCAGGCCCTCGAGCTCGCGAACGCCTTCGCCCCCGAGCACCTGCAGCTGATGGGAGCCGAGATGGAGGGGCTCGCTCCGCTGGTCCGCTCAGCGGGCTGCGTCTTCGTCGGGGTCCAGAGCGCGACCGCGTTCGGCGACTACGTGGCGGGGTCCAACCACGTGCTGCCGACGGGCGGCTCGGCCCGCTTCGCCTCGATGCTCTCGCCGCGCCATTTCCGCCGCCGGATGGGCGAGGTGCGCGTGCAGCGGGCCGCGGGCAAGCTGGCTGCGGCCGGTGCGCCGATCGCCCGCGCGGAGGGCTTCGACGTGCACGCCGAGTCGATGGAGGCGCGCGTGCGGGAGAATCCCAGCGGATGACTCGCACAGCCACGATCGAACGCAGGACCGGCGAGACGGACGTCCGTCTCGCGCTGACCCTCGAAGGAGCGGGTATCGGCGCACGCGAGACCGGCGTCGGTTTCCTCGACCACATGCTCGACCTCCTCGCTCGTCATGGGCGCATCGACCTCGACCTGGAGGTCGTCGGCGATCTCGAGACCGGCGCCCACCACACGGTCGAGGACACCGCGATCGTGCTCGGGCAGGCGCTCGACGCGGCGCTCGGCGAGCGGGCCGGGATCGCCCGCTACGGGTCGGCCACCGTGCCCATGGACGAGGCGCGGGCGAGCTGCGCGATCGACATCTCGGGACGACCCTTCACATTGTTCGAAGCGGACCTTCCGGCGGGATCGACAGGTGGCTTCGAGCACGAGCTGACGGAGGAGTTCTTCCGCGCGCTCGCCAACGCCGCCAAGCTGACGCTGCACCTGCGCGTCGAAGCGGGCACCAACGCCCACCACATGATCGAGGCCGCTTTCAAGGCCTTCGCGCGCGCACTGCGCGAGGCTGCGGCGATCGATCCGACCGAGACCGGCGTGCCATCCACCAAGGGAACGCTGACGGCATGACGCCGCTCGTCGAGGAGCCCGTCGAGATCGTCGTCGTCGACTACGGCATGGGCAACCGCCGCTCGGTCGAGAAGGCGCTCGAGCACGTCGGCGCGACGGCGATCGTGAGCAGCGAGCCGGCGGCGCTGCGTGCGGCCGCCGGTCTCGTGG
>DATMQG010000063.1:0-30803 GCA_035566835.1 Solirubrobacteraceae bacterium | reverse complement strand
GGGCGGTGTGCGTGACGAGGCCGAGATCCGCGGGCACAGGCGCACCTACATCGGAGCGCTCCCCGGGCGCCTGGTAAGGGCGCTGCGTGACGCCGGGACGATGAACCCCGTGATCCTGCTCGACGAGGTGGACAAGGTCGGCGCGGACTGGCGCGGCGACCCCTCCGCAGCACTGCTGGAGGTCCTCGACCCCGCACAGAACCACTCCTTCCGCGACCACTACCTCGACGTCGAGCTGGACCTGAGCCAAGTGCTCTTCCTCGCGACGGCGAACGTGTTCGACACGATCCCCGGCCCGCTGCTCGACCGCATGGAGGTGATCCGCTTCGACGGCTACACCTCAGAGGAGAAGCTCGCGATCGCCAAGGGCTACCTGTGGCCGCGCCAGCGCGACCGCAACGGCCTGCGCGAGGACGAGGTCGAGATCTCGGACGAGATGCTACGCACGATCATCGCGGAGTACACCCGCGAGGCCGGCGTCCGCAACCTCGAGCGCGAGCTCGGCACCGTCCTACGCAAGACCGCGACGAGAATCGCCTCGAGCCAGCCGGGTGGCGAGTCTGCCCCTGCCGAGCCGGCCGCGATCCCGGAGGACGAGGCCCGGCCCGTCGAGGCTGACGCCAGTGCTTCCGAGGACGCCAAGCCGACCGAGGACGCCAAGCAACCCGCCAAGACGGCGAAGCGCTCGAAGGCCAAGCCTGCGACGGCGCTGAAGACACCCGTGAAGATCGACCTGGAGGTCGTGCGCGACGCGCTCGGACGCCAGCGGTTCTTCCAGGAGTCGGCTGCGCGGACGGCCACGCCCGGCGTTGCGACCGGCCTGGCGGTCACCGGCTCAGGCGGCGATGTGCTGTTCGTCGAGGCCACGGCCATGAAGGGCGGATCGGGTGGAAACGGCCTGGTTCTGACCGGCCAGCTCGGCGACGTGATGAAGGAGTCGGCGAGGATCGCACTCTCCTACGTTCGCGGACACGCCGAGGAGCTCGGCATCGACGAGCACGCGTTTGAGAACCGCGAGTTCCACGTGCACGTGCCCGCCGGGGCGATCCCGAAGGACGGGCCGAGCGCGGGCGTGACGATGGTCACGGCGCTGGCCTCGCTGCTGTCGGGCCGCCCGGTCAAGCACACCGTGGGCATGACCGGCGAGGTCACGCTGCAGGGCCGGGTGCTGCCGATCGGCGGCTTCAAGCAGAAGGCGCTCGCCGCCAACGCAGCCGGCCTGACCGACGTGATCCTGCCGGAGCGCAACCGTGGCGACCTCGACGAGATCCCGGAGGAGGTCCGCAAGCAGATGACCTTCCACCCGGTGATGACCGTCCAGGAGGTCCTGGACCGGGCACTGGAGCCGGCCAGAGATGTCGCGCACCTCTCGTAGATGTGAGCCCGTTCCAATGGAGGTCCGCCAGATGGCGGACCTCCTGGAGCGGCGCTGGCAGCTCTCGATCATCTATGCGGCGTTAAGCGGGGCGCTGCGCTTCAACGAGTTTGCCGACGCCGTCTCCGGCATCTCACCGAGGATGCTCGCCGAGCGCCTTCGCGACCTCGAGGCGGCGGGGCTCGTCGAGCGGACGGTGATTCCCTCGAGCCCGCCGACGGTCGAGTATCGACTGACCGAGCGTGGCCGGCGACTCGGCCCGATCGTCGAGGCGATGCGCGCGTACGCGAACGGCCCCGCCGGCTGAGCCTCGCCCCTCCCGCGACGGCGAGCTCAGGCGGTCGCGCCGACGCGAGCCCGTTCCGGGATCTCGCGGCCGACGCCGACGAGCTGGCCTTCGGGGCATTCCTTGGCCTGGACCAGTCCGCGCGGGTTACGGATCCCGATGGCGCCGATCGCGCCGCCCGCCGCGAGCAGGACGGCGGCCACCGCAAGACCCAGGTGGAAGCTGTGCACCGAAGCCTGTTCGGCGGCCACCCTCAGTGCCCGTGCCTGGGCCGGGGGCAGGCCGTGCGCTTCGGGCAGCCCCAGGGGCAACCGCTTGGCCTGTTCGACGGCCGTCCTGCCGGCTGGCCCGAGGGGAGTGTGCGACAGGCGCTGGTTCAGGCTCGACGCGAACGATGCGGCCACGACGGCGCCGACGGCGGCGATGCCGATCAGCCCCGCCACCCGCGCAATCGCGTTGTTTACCCCGGAGGCGATGCCCGCCTGCGAGCCGTCGACCCCGGCGAGCACGGCCGCCGTGAGCGGCGCCACGGTCATCGCCAGGCCGACCGAGAAGACGAGCAGAGCCGGCAGCACGTCGGTCACGAATTCCACGTGCGCACCGACGCGCTGGAACAACAGCAGCCCGGCCGCACCGACGAGTGGGCCGGCGCCCATGAAGAAGCGCGGCCCATAGCGGTCGGCGAGCGCCCCGAAGCGCTTGGAGGTGAAGAACATGACGACCGTGATCGGCAGCAGCACGAGACCGCTTTCCAGAGGCGTGTAGCCGCCGACCTGCTGCAGGAACAGCACGAGGAAGAAGAACAGGATGGACAGGCCGGCGTACATCGAGAACGTCTCGATGTTCCCTGCCGCGAAGTTGCGGTGGCGGAACAGGCCGAGCGGAAGCATCGGATCGCGGGCGCGCGACTCGTAGGCGAGAAACGCGCCCATCAGCACGATTCCGGCGATGAGCGGGACGATCACGCCGGACCAGCCGAGGCGGGGCTGCTCGATCAGCGCGAAGACAAAGGCGCCAAGGCCGCCCGCGCACAGCAACGCGCCCGGCACGTCGACCCGCCGCCCGCCCGGCGTGCGGGGCTCGGCGCGCGGGATCACGACCATGATCAGCGTGGCGCAGGCAATCACGAAGGGGATGTTGATCAGGAAGATCAGGCGCCACGAGCCGATCGCGAGCAGCTCCCCGCCGAGCAGCGGACCGAGCACCCCGGCGATAGTCCCCCAGGCGGTCCAGCTGCCGATCGCCCCACCACGCTCGGACTCGGGGAAGGTGCGGACGATCACGGCAAGCGAGGCGGGCGTGAGCAGCGCGCTCGCGATGCCCTGCAGGGCGCGCGCGGCGATGAGGAAGCCGATCGACGGAGCGATCGCGCAGAGCAGCGAGGCGAGTCCGAACCCGATCACGCCGAGCGCGAAGATGCGTCGCTCTCCATAGAGGTCCCCGAGCGAGCCGCCGATCAGGATCAGCGACCCGAGCGTGAGCAGGTAGCTGTTTGATACCCATTGCTGACCGGCGAGCCCGCCGCCGAGTGAGCGCTGGATCGTAGGCAACGCCACGTTCACGACGGTGCCGTCCAGGAGGGCGATGCCGGAGCCCATGATGGTTGCGATCAGGGTCAGCCGCTTAATCGATGCGTCACTGCGAGCCGGCATGAGGCAGCACGGTACTCCACTGGGCCCCACCGCCCCGCACGCGCTCCCGTCAGGAAACCGCCTTCGCTCAGGGACGGCTCGTCACCGGCGCGCCGGCGCTGGACCGACCCGGGTCCGCGTCGGGGAGCCGCGTGCCGATGATGCTGTTCCCGACCGCCGCCGGGACGGGGCGCGAGACGGTCACCGTCGCCTCGGCGGACTGCGTCTCGACCCTTATCACCGCCGTTCCGTGCTGGCCGGCGATCGCGCCCGCGCGCTCGAGCGCGTCGGGGATCGCGTGAGCCGGGACGACGCATTCCTCGAGGAAGCGCTCCACCCGCCCCGCGGCGAGTGCCTCCCCGTCAGCCTCGAGTTCCTCGACATGGATGAACCTCTCGGCGGGCACGGTCCGCGGCAGGACCATGCAAGCGGACATGTCGTCAGGGCATGACTCGGCGGCCGCGCGAATCGCCTGCAGCAGGTCGTCGGCCAGCGCGCGGGGGCCGAGCTCCGTGAGGATCTCGCACAGCCGGTCGCGCCCGAACAATCCCTCCTCGACGCGCGCCTCGGTCAGCCCGTCGCTGAAGAAGCAGACCCTCGCGCCGGCCCGCAGCGAGACCTTGGTCTGGCGGCGCCCCGTCTTCAGACTGGAGCTGATCGCTGGAGAGGGGCAGATAGAAGGCGGTTCGTAGGAGCCCAGGATGACCGGCGTCGGGTGGCCGGCCGTCGCGTAGGTGAGATCGCCGGAGCGCGCATCGAAGACGCCGATGACCACGGTTACATAGCGTTCGCTGCCGGGATCGGTGAGCACCTGGCCCGCGAGCGCGAGCGTCGCGCGTGGCTCGAGCCCGGCCAGCAGGTATGCCCGCAGCGTGTAGCGCATCAGCGCGGCGTCGGTCAGCGCCTCATGCCCGTGACCGACGACGTCGCCGAGGACGACCGCGACCTTCCCGGACTCGGGGCTGAACACGTCGTAGAAGTCTCCGCCGCCGCCCGGCCCCTCTGCGGCCCTGTGGGCGACCGACACGCTCAGCCCGTCGAGCTCGAGCGGAACCTCAGGCACAACCGCCGCCTGCATGACATCGAGATCGTGCGCCAGCGTGGCGCGCTGGCGCTCGAGACCGCGCGCGCGACGCGCCGCGAGCCGCGAGCGAGCTCCGAACCAGATCGCGGCGAGCGCCAGCGCGATTATGATCGGCTTGCTCCAGTCCGGGACTGGTAGCGGCAGCGGTATCTGCCCGCCGATCGCATCGAGCGGGTTGCCGCCGGAGCCCGATGCCTTCTTCGCTGAGGCGCGCACGCCTCCGGCGCCCGCGGCAGGCGCGGCCCCTGCCGCGACACTCCCTGATTGCAGCAGGGTCCGTGTTGGGAGTGAGCCTCGGTGACGCGTCGGGGGAGACGTGTGAGCGGTGCCGGCGCCGCCGCTCGTGCGCCGTGGCGGGTCTCCCGGGGCCGCTCGAACGACCGCGCGGCGCGGGCGCGCGGTCGACGGTCCGCGAGAGGTGATCGTCGCGGCGCCCGCAGTGAGGGGCCGAGAGGGTGCCGGGCCGTCGGGTGTCGACGAGGTGGGGATCGGGGGCTGGCCCACGATGATGGGAGTGCTCGTCGAAGGCACGCTCACCGAGGGAACGCTTGTCGAAGGCACGCTCACGGACGGAACGCTCGTCGGAGGCACGCCCGGCACGCTGACACCGGGGACGCCGACGCTCGGCACGACCGAAGGGACGCCGAGCCCGGATGGTGCGCGGGGTACCGATACCGCTCCGGCAACAGCGCTGACGGAAGCCCCCAGCGCCGCCCCGCACAGCCCCGCAGCGAGTGCCGTTAGCGTGGTCTTTAGGCGTCTACGCCGCTGCGCCGGCATGTTCAGCCACCGCGCTCTCCCGCCGGACCCTTCGCCAGTGAGCGCCCGACGGCCTGAACCGTGGAGGCTCCTCGTCGCCTCGACGGTCGCGGTGAGCCTGGTGAAGAAGGACGCATTTTGCGCTCCGGGCCGGCGTGGCCGCTTCCTTGGCCGAGCGCCGAGAAGACGACTCGCCTACGTGACTTTTCGACGCGTTGCGGGGGCTTCCTGCAGTCCGATCAGCCGAATTGGACGCAAGGGTGACGTCAAGCGCGGATCAGGGCGCCGGCGTCCACCTGCGCGAGGGACGTGTAGCCACTGAGCGCGAGCGTTAGGTCAAGGTCGGCCAGCAGGCAGCGCAGGACGTGTTCGACGCCCTCCTGCCCGCCGAGGGCCAGGCCCCATACGTAGGGACGGCCGAGACAGACGGCGTTCGCGCCGAGCGCGAGCGCCTTGAAGATGTCCGACCCGGTGCGGATGCCGCTGTCGAACAGCACCGGCAGCTCTGGGCCGACCGCCTCGCGGACCGCCGGCAGCGCGTCGAGCGCTCCCACGGCGCCGTCTACTTGGCGGCCGCCGTGGTTTGAGACGATCAGCCCGTCGGCGCCGCATTGGACCGCGCGCCGGGCGTCGTCCGGATGCAGGATGCCCTTCAGGACGATCGGCAGCTCGGTCTGCTCGCGCAGCCAGGCAAGGTCGTCCCAGGTCACGCTCGGATTGGAGAACTGATAAGCCCAGTGTCCGATCGCCGGGCCGAGGTCGTCCTCGGGCGCCTTCTCGAGCGCGGCGCGGAAAACCGGGTCGCTGAAGTAGTTGGCCACTCCCTCGCCCTTCAGGAACGGCAGGTAGCCGTTTTGCAGATCGCGCGGCCGCCAGCCGAGCATCCAGGTGTCGAGCGTGACGACGACCGCCGAGTAGCCGCAGCGGGCGGCGCGCGAGACGAAGGAGCCCGCGAGCTCCCGCTCGCGGGGCCAGTAGAGCTGATACCAGCGGCTCGCGTCGCCCACCGACTCGGCCACCTGCTCGAGCGAGTGTGAAGCCGCCGTGCTGAGGATGAACGGCATGCCCTGGGCTGCAGCCGCGCGCGCGGTGGCGAGCTCGGCCTGCTGGTGGACGATCGACTGCACGCCGATCGGGGCGAGCATCAGCGGAGCGGGCAGCTCGGTACCCAACACCGAGCTGCTGAGATTGCGGACGGAGACGTCGCGCAGCATCCGCGGGACGATCCGCCAGCGGTCGAAGGCCTGCTCGTTGGCGCGTATCGTGCGCTCGGCGCCCGCCCCTCCGGCCACATAGCCGAACGGGCCGGCGCTCAGCTGCTCGCGGGCGCGCTCTTCAAGACCCGCGGCGGAGACCGGAAGGGCCGGCGTTTCGCCGGCGAGCCCCCGGGCGTAGATCTCATACTGGAAGTTCCCGAAAGCGCTCTGGTCGAGTTGCGTGTCGGCGTCGGTCATTGCTAGACCCTACCGCCGGCGCGCGGCTCCGATCAGCCGAGGACGAGCTCAGCCGCGCTGCGCAGCGTCGCCGCGTCGCCCGAGATCAGCAGCGTCGTCACGACCGACTCGCGCCACTTCTGCAAGTCGTCACGGATCTTCGCCGCCGGGCCGATCAGCGACAGCTGCTCGATCAGTGCCGTCGGGATCTTGGCGCCCGCCTCGTCCTTCTTGCCGCTCAGGTAGAGCTCCTGGATCTCAGCGACCTCCTGCTCGTAGCCCATGCGGATCGGGACGTTGGCGTGAAAGTTGGCGCCTTTGGCGCCCATGCCGCCGAAGTAGAGCGCGTAGAAGGGCCGCAGCGCGTCGGCCGCCGCGTCGACGTCGTCGGTGAGGATCAGCGGCACGGTGGCGCAGACCTCGAAGTGCTCGGCGCGGCGCCGGGCGCCTGCGCGCGCGAAGCCCTCCTCGAGCGACGGGCGGTACAGCTCGTCGTACACGCTTGGAGCGAACAGCATCGCCAGCCATCCGTCGCACAGCTCTGCGCACAGGGCGATGTTCTTCGGCCCCTCCGCGCCGAGGTAGATCGGGATGTCCTCGCGCAGCGGGTGGATCGAGGACTTCAGCGGCTTGCCGAGTCCCGTGCCGTCGGGGAGCGGCAGCGGATAGTGCGGGCCGGGGGCATGCAGCGGCCCGTTTCGTGCCCAGATCTCGCGCAGGATCGCGATGTACTCGCGCGTGCGCGCGAGTGGCTTCGCGAACGGCATCCCGTACCAGCCCTCGACGACCTGCGGTCCGGAGACGCCGAGCCCGAGGATGAACCTGCCACCCGACAGGTGGTCCATCGTCATCGCCGCCATCGCGGTGGCGGCCGGCTGGCGCGCCGACATCTGAACGATCGCCGTGCCCAGCTTCAGGCGCTCGGTCGACGCGCCCCACCAGGCGAGCGGCGTCAGGCAGTCCGAGCCGTAGGCCTCGGCGGTCCAGATCGAGTCGAACCCGAGCCGCTCGGCTTCCGCGATCGCCTCGAGTGAACCCGGGGGCGGGCCGCCCGCCCAATACCCCGTGTTCAGCCCCAGCTTCAGCTCCCCCGCCATGTCAGGCGAGCGTACAGCGGCGCGGGCCGCGACGCGTGCTCGGTAGCGCCTACTTCAGCCAGCCGCCGAACGGCGCGCTCGTCCAACCTTCGCCAGAGTTGGCCGGCGCGCGTCCGAGCGGGCGGCCACCGTAGATCACGGCGCCACTGCTGGCGTCGTTCTGGTAGGTCTGCCACGGCACGGTGCCCTGCTGGCTCACTCCCGGCTTGCTGAAGTCGCAAACGCCGGCGGGGAAGGCCTTCTGCAGCTTCAGCCACTGTTCTTCGGTGAATTCGAGCGGGTAATACCTCGACCTTTCCAGCGGCGCCAGCTGGCACTTCTGCTTGTCCGTCGCGATGTCCTCGCCCGATATCACGCGTGGGGTCGAGAACTTCGTCTCGGCGAGCGGCAGCTTGCAGACCGGACCGATCCCGGGCACCGAGGCCTGTTCGACGCCTTCGACGTTCGAGCATTTGTCATGCGCTTCAGCCGGCCGGTCCTGCGCCACCTTTTCTTCCAGGGTGAGACGGCGTTTGTCCGCTTCCACCGCTGCCAGCCACCTGTCCATCGCGAGCAGCCCTTCGGTGGTGTAGGCCGGCGAGCCGATCAGCGGAGTCTCGCCGAACCAGATCACGTGGTTGAGCGGGAAGTGGCCCTCCGCGCGTTCCAGGCGCGCGCGCATCGACCACGTCCGGTAGGCGTCGTGGAAGGCTCCGGGATCCGGTCCACGCAGATCTATGATCGCAACACCCTTGAGGTTGTTCGCCTCATCGACGGCGCCCGAGAGGTAGGAGCGCTTCAGTGCGGGTTCATTGGCGGCAAAGCGTTCCTGGATTGGTTTGAGGTCGATGTCGGCGCCGCCGATCTTGCTGTTGAGGTCGACGAACTGTGCCGGGCTGATCGTTCCTTCCTCGAGCCCCGCGAGGCCGTACTGGACGCCGACGTTGTCGATCGGCAGTCCCGCGAAGCCGTGCCCGATCTTCTTCTCGACCGGTCCCCAGAGACCTTCGGGCCGAGGCCCGAACAGGTTGATCATGTAGTCGGCGAGCGTGCAGCGAACGCCTTCGGGATTGGTTTCGGGGTTGTAGATTTCGCTGCTCGCGACGCCTTCGCCGCACCCGGTCGTCGGGTTGGCGAGCGTTTCCCAGTAAACCGTGTCGAAGATAATCGCGTTGCCGTAGTTGGGATGGCCCTCCACGGCTGCGATCTGAGTCGGCGTCCAGACGATGCCCGGCCCCCAGGTCGAAGGGTTCTCGAAGTACTTGCGCGTGAGGTGATAGTCGGAGATCTCCTGGCCGTTCGACCATGCGTCCTGGAAGCTGCACTGTGGCAGGATCCCCTGGTATACGCCCGGATAGGCGTTGGCTACCTGCTGCTGGACAAGCGAGCCGCCCGAGCAGCCCGTGCCGATCGTGTAGCGCAGCGTCCCGTAATGGTCGACCAGGTGCTCCTTGGCCATCACCAGCGACTCGGCCTCGGTGACGAGGTTGCAGTTGTGGCCGGCGTTGTCGAGCGCTGTGGACATCACCGCGAAACCCAGCCCGAGCGCGGTGGTCGGGCTGCTGGTGGTGCCCGCCACTCCGGGCACGCCGACCGTGTCGCTTGTGACGCTCGGCGCCGTTCCGGACTCGTGTTCGATACCGCAGCTGGCCCCGTGCGTGATCAGGAGCTTGTGGTCGAACTGGGGCTGCGGAGCCCACGGTTCCCATGGCTTCCCTGGCTGGAAGAGCACCGCGATCTGATACTGGTCGCGATCCTGGTAGCCGGTCTCGACGCGAATGATGAAGGGGACCGTCTGCCCGCTGTCGGTCGTCGTCGTCGCCATGTCAGACGGCGGTTTGCTGGGGTCGTAGGTCGCGAACTGGCCGGTAAGCGACGATTTGTACTCGTATGCGTAGGTCGTTGGCGCGTCGCACTGAGAGTCGGTCGCGTTGGCGTTCTTGCACACCCAGGGGTGCACCTGTGGGCCGGAGAACACGGGGCCGCCGATCGCGTGATCGACGATCGTGATCTGGCTGCTCAGCGTACCCGGCGCTTCGGCCTTGAGCACGTTGCCGCCGAGTGCAAGTCCCGTGACCAGACCCTCGTAGCTCTGGTTTTGTCTCAACGCGAAGGCGCTCGTGACGTCACGTCCTCCCACCGTGACCCTTACCGAAGCGGGCGAGGTGCCTGGCGGCAGGACGACCGACACCAGGGCTTCTCCGCCAGAGATCAGGTCGGCGCGATTCGAGAGCACCCGCACGGAAAGGGCACCGCCGGCCTGGGCGCTGCCAGCCCCCAACGTCGCGAACGCCGCCACGATCGCGACGCCGACCAAGACCTTCTCCCGCATGTGATCTCCCGTTCTCTAAGGGACGCGCCGGGCGCCCGGCTCAGGCGGGACCAGCTCGACCCGCCCGTGGTGAAGAGTGAAACTACGCGCGCGGTGCTACCCGGAAATTCGCCCTTGCAAACGTGTCGGCTCTCAGCTCATCAGCGCCACGGGGACCGCGAGGCCTGCCGAGCGCCGCAGCGTCGCAATGCGGCGCCCGGGCTGCACGGCGGGCCGGATCGCGCCGACGTTGGTGCCCAGGCGCTCCACCGTCCGCTCGAGCTCCTGCGTTCGCATGGCCAGGCCCCAGAAGAACGCGGGACGATCGGCGCCTCCTGCCCGAGTGGCGACGTTCTCGGGCTCCTGGACCAGCTCGAGGATCTCCGCGCCGAGCCGGAAGAACGCCTGGCGCGGAGCTCCCGCGGGCGTCGGCTGCTCGCGCACCCGGCGCAGATCGAGGCCGGCGGCCTGAAGCGCGAGCACGCTGCGATCGAGCGAGGGCGAGACCGCGACGACGTGATCGATGGCGAGCACCCCGTTGGCGTGCGTCACCAAGCGCTCGGCGGGGTCGTGCGGCCGCTCCGAGCGGCTCGTCGGCAGGCCGTCCAGCTCGGTGCTCGCGAGGTCGCGCAGCGACCAAGCGACAATGCCCCGTCCAGCGTCCGTTCCCGCAAGCCGCAGGCGCACGCCCGCAAGCCGGCAAAACCCGTCGGCGACCGTGAAGCCCAGCTCGCGCCAGCGCTCCGGCTGATCGGCGATCGTGAGCTCGTCGATCGTCGGCGAGGGCATCGTCGTCGGCCCGGCCTTACGCATGCCCGAGCATGGAGTGCGGCGTGCACGCCCGCTCGGCCACGTCGAAATTCAGGTAACGCATGTGTCGCCTTTCGGTTCGCACCGCCGGGCGGCTGCGGCGCCGGATGGCGAGCGGCGCCGATCATACGACGCTCGCTCGAGCCCTCGCGTCCACGCCGCCGTTACCGAACGGCTGAGACGTTGGCGGGCGGCCTCTTTCGGAGTCCGAGACACGCGAGTGAACGCGCCCAGAGGTAGGATCGAGCCATGCCCGATCGCCTCTACTTCACTGACTCCGACGAGGCAAATGAGCTCGTCGCATCGGATCCGATGGCATTGCTCGTCGGGCTCGCGCTCGATCAGCAGGTCACTGTGCAGCAGGCGTTCCTCGGGCCCTTGCGGCTGCGAGAGCGGATCGGCGCGATCGACGCGGACACCCTCGCGACCGCCGACCTCGAGCGCGCGTTTCGAGAGAAACCCGCCATCCACCGGTACCCGGCGAAAATGGCCGAACGCACCCGTGACCTCGCCGTGCACATCGCCGGCAACTATGGCGGCGACGCCGCGCGGGTGTGGACGGATGCGCCGGACGCAGCGACGCTGCGTCGGAACATCGAGGCGTTGCCCGGGTTCGGCGAGATGAAGCTCAAGGCTCTCGCCACGATCCTCGCGAAGCGCTTCGGCGTCGGTCCCGCCGAGGAGCTCGTGCCGGCGCATCCGACTCTCGGCGACGTCGACTCGGCACAGGCGCTCGCGGACTATCAGGCGGCCAAGCGCACCCACAAGGCTGAGATGAGAGCACGGGCGTCCGAGTAACGCCAACAGAGAGCCCCGCCGAACCGGGGCTCTTGTCGTCTCGCTACCGAAGCGATCGACGCCTCAAGCCGCAATCGGGGTAGGCTCAAGCAGTGGCAGCGGGTGTTTTACAGATGAGAAACCGCGTCCACAAGCTGGAGTGCTCGGACGCGAGCGGAGCCACGCGGTGAGACGCCCCCTGGGCGCGCGCCCACCCGCTGCGTCGGCCGTAGGCGCGGGCGCTGTCGGCGCCGGCGCGATGGGCGCGGTTGCCGTCGGCGCCCTCGCCGTCGGCGCCGGTGTGGTGGGCGCGCTTGCGATCGGCCGTCTCGCGATCCGTCGGGGTCACATCGGCAAGCTCGACATTCGCGAGCTGACCGTTGGCCGGCTGACGGTCGACGAGCTCACGGTGCAGAGCGAGCACGGGCCGGCGAGTGCGGGCGCTACACCGCCACCGCCCGGCTCGGCGACGGCTCCCAGCGCGCCGCCGCCAGCGCCCTGAAGTCCGGCCATGAGCGAGCCGCGCCGCGCGGCCGGCGCAAGAGCTGGGGAAGCCCGCGCGGCAGCGCGGCCAGGCGCTCTCCCAGCGGCGACTGCCAGAGGTACTCGGTCATCGTCTCGACGGCCGTATCGATCACCGGGTTCCGCCTGCCCCGGCTCATCAGATTCGTGCCCATCGCATCGAGATCGTCAACCGTCGGCTGGATCAGGACGACATCGATGCCCGCCGCGCGCAGGCGCTTGGCCTCGCTTCCCAGGCGCCGGCCCGTGTTCTGGCGTACCGCGAACGCGAGACGCTCGCCGAGCGTGCGCGGGACACCGACGTGCAGCGAGGACATCGGGTTCAGAGCGATCACGAGGTCCAGGCCCTGATCGATCAGGACGTCGAGGTTAGACGCGGAGGACAGGCCGCCGTCGACGTAGCGACGGCCGGAGATGTCAACCGCCCGGTAGAAGCCCGGGATCGAGCACGAGGCGGCCACGGCGTCGGGCAGCTCTGCCGGCGGGGCGCCGGCGCGGCCGAAGGCGACGCGCCCTCCCGTCTGGTAGTCGACGGACATCGCCCAGTAGTTCGGATGTGGAGCCCACGGCCCGTCGCAGACGCGTCGGATGGTGTCCTTCAGGGGCTCGGTTGACATCAAGCCAAGGGGCAGCCAGCCGGCCACGCGCGCGGCCGGCGAGTGCCCGGAAGGGCGCACGAGGGAGGAGATCGCGAGCCGCCATGAACCAGGTCCGATCGGCGGCGCACCACGGTGCAGGCGGTAGCTCGCCCCAGCCGCGCGGTCCGCGGTCGAGGCCGGCGCCCCGCGCGCGTCGCGCAGACCGGCGAACTCCTCTCCGGAGGAGTGCGCGACCATGAACCATGGCGGCACGCCGCTGGCGAGGAGCGCTCCCACCATTGCGCCGGCGGAGGTTCCGACGATCACGTCCGAGCTCCCGGGATCCCACCTCGTCTCGGTCGCGATCGCGTGCAGGGCACCGGTGAGCCACGCTCCTCCGAGCACTCCCCCCGCCCCCAACACCAAACCAACCCTGGGTCCGTCCGAGTCAGCCACGCCGTCACACTACCTGCAACTCGAGACAAAGGCATCTGGAGAGTCCATTTCTTGAACTTTACTTGCGCGCCCGGCCATCAAAACCCAGGCTGGCCTCGGCTGAAGCGGCGGGCCGACCGCGACCCCTGGCCCGAACGCGTGTTCTTCACATCGATGAGCACACGTCCAATGCCTCAAGCGTCGGCATCGCAGCCAGCGAGAACGTGGCGCAGCTGGACCTCCCGCGGCCGTTGGCCCATCCTGCGCCGTCTTTGGCTGGGCAGCTGCCCCGTCTGCCATGGCCGCGTGCGGTCCGACGACGCCCTCGGCATTGTCGGGCGCAGCGTGGCGCACGCCGAGTGCGCGCTTGTCAGCTGGCTCGGGCCGGGCCGCCTGTCACACGAGTTGCCGTAGCCCGTCGGACGAGGTGCTGCTCAGAGGAGCCGAACGCCCCAGCGGCTCGTCAGCGACTCTTCCGGCTGCAGGCGCACCAGCCCCTCGCCGGTCTGAAAGGCGTTGGGAGCGCAGGTCATGGGCTCGACGGCAAGGCCGCGGCGCCGGCGTGCGGGATCGAGCGTGTCGCCCGTGTAGAGCTCCAGGAACGAATATCGCTCGTCCATCCAGAGCTCGACACGCGCGCCATCTGGCGTCGACAGCGCGACGGTGGCGTTGCCAACGTCGTCACGAGCGAGATCGGTGAACGGGTCGTCTATGCGCTGATCTGCCAGCAGCCGCTGGGTGGCGAAGTCGTAGGCGGTTCCCCGCACGTCCTCGCGGCCGATGGACAGCTTGCGCTCCTCGTCAGTGAGGATGCGGGTGGTGCCTGGAGCCTCGAGCAGGCAGGCGTCGATCAGTCCCTCGCCTGGCGACAGGTAGGGGTGCTGCCCGCAGCCGTACGGACATGCGCGCTCGCCGATGTTCTTCGCCGTGGTCGCGACCGTGAGACCGGCGTCCGTCAGCTCGTAACCCACTCGCAGATCGAGCGCGAAGGGGTAACCCTCGAGCGCAAACAGCCGCGCGCCCATGACGACGTGGCTCGCGGATCGCTCCACGGCGGCCCATCCTCGCCAGCGCATGAAGCCGTGGATCGCAGTGTGCGTCGCGGGGTCGGTGACGGCAACCTGGTAGTCGGTCTCGTCGAAGCGGTAGCGGCCATCGGCCAGCCGGTTGGGCCAGGGAATGAGCGGAGCGCCGTGCGCGCCGTCCGCGATCGCGCGCAGCGGATAGGGATCGAGCACGTGCCGGCCTGCGACCGCGTACTCGCGTATACCGCCGCCGACCTCGACGATCGTCGCTCGCTGCTCTCCATGTGTGATCTCGAACTGCTCGCCCGAGGGCGCCACTTGCGCCACGACCACACCTCCTTCTCGACGTGTTGGGATCTCGGCCGCATGATGACGAGCTGCTCACCGCCCGCCTTGCGAGCGCGGCAGCGTGTCGAGCATCAGGCTCGCCGCCGGGCTCCACGGTGGCCATTCCGGCTCCTCGCGCGCGAATGGTTCACCAGCGCGCAGGGGTCTCAGCAGCACCCGCGCCGCGGTACGCGGGGTGTCGGAGCTCGCGTAGAGCTCAGTGTCTTCACCGCCACCGGCGGCGCACGGTGTGCTCGCATGATCGCCGAAGAGAAACCCGTAGTAGAACACGTGGGCGGGCGCGAGCGCCGGATCGCGCAGAAGCGTGTCGACGAGATAGGACGCGTCGCTCGCCTGGCGCGCTTCGCCTCGCACCCGACCGCGGGCGCAGTAAAGAGCACCGACCTCGGTGAACCAGATCTGCCGGCCGGCACCGCTCGCGGGAAGGGTGGAGACCAGTCGCAGGAGACTCCCGTCGTCGTGCGACTGCACCGACACGTAGGGGTGAACGCCCCAGATACCTGGGGAAAAGCTCAGCGCCCGCTCGTACTCGTGCGCGTAGGCGGTCGCGCTCGAGCGGTCTTCGAAGTCGCCGGCGACGACACGGCAACTCCGCATCTGGGAACACAGCTCGCTCGCGGTGTTCGCAAATGCGGCGGCTCTGAAGGCATCCACGCTCCCTTGCCCGTTCGGCTCATTCCATGGCTCGAGGTAGCTGATCGGGTAGCCGATTGCGGAGGCCCTGTTGAGGAACGCTTCGAGCCCCGCCCGGTACTCGGCGCGAGAGCGGGGATAGACACGGTCGTAGCTCGTGAGCGCCAGCACGGGCGTGAGTCCGAGGCTGCGAACATCCTCGAGCCACGCTTCGAACCGTTCCCGATAGTCGCCGCCCGCATGCGCCCCGGTGCTGGCCTCGGTCATCGCGTTCCACTGGACGACGTAGCGGGCGAGGCTTATCTGCCCGGAGGCCGCTCGCGCCCACCGGCTCCGAAAGAAGCTCGCAAACGGACTGCCGGCGAACGACCCGTCCCATTCCGGCAGGCTCTGGTCGGAGATCCCGTCGATGTAGAGCGTCCCGGCTGAAGCGCCCGCGCACATGAGAGCGAGCACGGCGAGCACTGCCACGCATGCGCCGGCGATGCGGACGGGCAAACGCTTCGCGGTCGCAGCGACTCGCGGTCTGCACCACAACATGTCGCATCTACCCACGCCGGCACCCGAAGTTGCTTGCGAGGCGCCGAGTCTCGACATGCCCGAAGCGCAGCGATGGGGCGCCATCAGGCTTGCCCCGCCCCGAGCAGATCACGCTTACCCGTACGATGAAGCCAGGGAGACCTGGCGGGGGAAGCGAATGACCAAGCTTGAGACGACTTTCACCGGCGAGCCGGCGAGGCGCTATGCGCGGCATGCGCATGCCGTGACGAGCCGCAGCGAAGCGTACGTTGCTGTGGCCAGCGCCGCGGCGCTCTACGTGATCGGTGCAACTCTGATCGCGACCGCATTCCTGCTCCCGCACGTCTCCTCTCCCGCCGGCTGCATCGCGGTAGCGGCGACGGCCTACCTGACGGCCGCAGCGTTGATGCTCGCCTTCGCACGTCGCCGGGTCAGCCTCACCCTCGCCTGGGTTGCCGACATCTGGGGCATCGTCCTGGTCAGCTTCCTGTGCGCCGCCTCGGGCGGCGCCAGCAGCCCGTTTGCGCTCCTCTACTTCTTCGCGCTCGGCCATGCGGCGGCCTTCCAGCCGCGCGGTCGCTTCCTGATCGTCTCGCTGGCGGCGCTACTCGCCTTCCTTGCGCCGCTGGCCTACTCGGACGTCTCCACCAGCTTCGGGGCATTCGTGTGCGTGGGAGCAGTGCTGGCGTTGCTCACCACCAGCGCCGTGCACTATGCGCTCGGGCGCATGCGCGAACAACGCTGGCGACTCGAGTTTCTGATCGCCGCCACGGCGAAGCTGGACAGCTCGCTGGATCCGCAGCAGACGCTGCACAAGATCGCGCGCACCGCGGTTCCCGACCTGGCCGAGCTGTGCGTGATCGACCTGATCGACGCCGACGGATCGATCACGGACACGGTCGCGGCCGCGGTGGATCCGGCGGTGGCGGCGGAGCTCGAACGCACGCGTAGAGTCCAGCCGCTCGAGATCGCCACGGCGCGTTCGGAGGCCGTCGCAACGGCGCTGCGCACCAGGACGCCTCATGTGGTCGAGGACCAGGGCAAATCGCCGACGGCGCCTGTCGACGAGCGCGACCATGACCACCACGACGCCGTGTACCGGTCGGCGGCATTTCCGATGGTGGCTCGCGGGCGCATGCTCGGCACGATCTCGTTCTTTCATCCGAGCAGCTACGAGCGAAGCCAGCTCGCGATCCTGGAGGACCTGACTGGACGGGCTGCGCTCGCGTTTGACAACGCGCGCCTGTACGCGGAGCGGGACCACGTTGCCCACACGCTGCGCCGCAGCCTGATGCCGGCTGCGCTGCCGGTGATTCCCGGTCTCGATCTCGCCAGCTACTTCCGGCCGATGGGCCCCGGTAGCGAGGTGGGGGGAGACTTCTATGACGTCTTCGGGAACGGGACGAGCTGCTGGCTGGTCGTTGGCGACGTTTGTGGCAAGGGGGCGGAAGCGGCCGCGCTCACGGGCTTCTTGCGCCACACATCGATCGCATACGCGCGAGATGGGATCAGTCCCGCGCGCGTGCTCTCGCGCGTGAACCAGGCGATGCTCGAACAGAACTTCGATGGCCGGTTCGCGACCGCGATCCTCGCCCACCTGGGCTTTGCGAACGGCGAGGCGAAGGTGACGGTCGCCGCCGCCGGACACCCGCCGGCCCTCATCGCGCGGGCCGGCGGACGCGCGGAGGTGCTCGGCGAGTCAGGGACGCTGCTCGGCGTCTTCTCGGACCCGGTGATCAGAGAGGTCATGACGACCTTGCGTGCGGGTGACGCGCTGACCCTCTATACCGACGGGCTGACCGAGGCGCATGCGCCCGATCGCATGATCACAGTCGCGGCGATGACCGATCAGCTCGCGCACAGCTCGCATGGACTCGCACGCGACGCGATCGACGCTCTGCTGGAGCTGATAGATCCGGACACAGGCGCGCGCGACGACATCGCGATCCTCACAGCTCGGGTGAAGGCCGCGCCGGATTCCTAGGCCTGCGGACGCGGAATCGCAGCGGCCTGCGACGCGCGCGCCCTGGGCTCGAGGTCCTCGAGCGTCAGCGGCCGAGCGGGCGGACCGTCGAGGATGCGGCGAGAGCTCACCTCGAGCGCCGGCGTCACCTGCAGCAGCTCGCCGGAGGCGAGCAGGCGCCAGCCTGCGTCTTCGTCCATCCGCTCGCTCGCGATCACGACGAGCGGCTTGCCGACGCCGTGCTCCGAGCTGATGCGGCTCCCCAGGCTGCTCCTGTGCTCGAGCCTGGAGCCGGGCTCGCGCTCGAGCACGTAGAGCTCGTGGGTGTCGGGATACCGAAGCGCGAACACGCGGTCCGCTGTGCTTAGCACGAAGTTGATCGCCAGCAGCGGCAGGTTGCGCGCCACCCAGCTGCAGGCGGAGATGATTCCCGCCTCGAGCTCTCCCCCAGCCGCGGCCGTCTCGCGCGTGATCAACGCGAACAGGCGCTCGGAGTCGGTGTCGCCGTGGACGAGCCGGCGGGCGCCCTCCAGGTGGGCATCGAGCGCCTCGAGGTCTCCGATCACGCCGTTGTGGGCGAAGAGCCGGTTCTCCTGCTCGAAGGGATGCGTGTTGCGGACGTCGAGCCCGCCCGTGGACGCGAAGCGGATGTGGGCGATGAACGTCCTCGAGGTCACCTCGTGCGCCTGCGCCGCGAAGCGGGCGTCCTCGTATGCGGCGATCGCCTGCTTGCTCACGTGCGGCTCGTCGTGCTCGTCGAACCAACCCACTCCGGTGCCGTCGGGCTCGCGGTGGCTCTGCGCCGAGAGGCTGTCGGGAGCCTCGAGCAGCCAAAACGTCGCGTGGGCGCGCTCCGCTCCGGCGCTCATTCCGAACAGGCGGCACATCGCTGGTCCGCCCGCTGCCGCTACGCGATCTTGGTGGGGTACCGGTGCTGCGCGACGCCGTCGATGAAGAGGTCGACCTTGTGGTTGTAGAAGGCGATCATGCCGGCTATCTTCTGACTCTCGGGCAGTGGCGTCGGATAGGACCACGCCAGGTCCTTGTGGAGATGCCCGCCGATGAGCACCGACCAGGTTTCGGCCTGCCCCTTGTAGGGGCAGTGCGTCACGGTCTCGCTCGGCTCGAGTAGATCCAGGCGCACGTGCGGCTTGGGTAGGTAGTAGCGAACCGGCAGCCCCGTCTCGAACAACAGGTGCGGGCTCGATGACTGTGCGACCGTGACGCCGTCGACCTCCACCCGCACATCGCGCGAGCTCGCGAGGATATCGACGCGGGTGTGAGGATCGCGGGCGTGGGTGAAGACCTCCTCGTCCTCCTCGAACCAGGCGTCCATCGCGCTCCACTCGAAACGGATCATCTCGCGCAGCGCCTCGACCGGAGAGCGCTCGTAGCGCCCGGCCGCTTTGGGGGCCTTCTTTGAGCCCACGCTGACGGTAAACGTGGTGCCTTCCCCGAGGCTCTCAGACTCCGCGACGCCGTCCGCTTCGAGCAGCTCTGTGCGCACGTCGGCGGCCGGGAAGTAGTACGTCGGGTAGTAGGGAACCTCCCAGACGAGCAATGGCCGCGTCGTGTCCGCTACCGGCTCGCCGCCCAGATAGCTCCGAACGCGCTTGGCGCTGAGCTCGGTCCTGACGCCCGCGGGCGCTGCACGTGACTGTGTCCTCGTAGCCACGTCAACCACGGTAGCGGCCACCGGGCCGACCCTGAAGCTGCTCGGGACCCAGCCGTCGGGCCGGCGGGCGTCGCGGCGGGGAGCTGGACCCCGCCGCGACGTCGGCACCAGACGCGCTTCCTACCCGCCGGCGATCGGGAGCACCGGCGTGCACGCGGGCGTCACCTGGTGCGCGGGATCGAGCGCGTTCAGGACATCGCCGTCGGCGATGTGGTCGTAGGGCATCGAAAGGTGCTCGCCGTGATCGAGCGGACACTGGCTCTGGAGGAGGATGTTCGTGACCTTGGATCCGGACAGGAACGCGGAGGTGTAGGGCGTGACCACCTCGTCATTCGCCGACTGGATCACGGTGTACTGCACCCCCGGCACCGTCTCTGCGCCGGCATTCAGGTTCGACAGGAAGGCCGATCCCGCATCCTGCTGTTCGCAGGCAGGGCAGAGCACGCCGAGAAAGGAGCTGGCGCCGAGGAAGTTGGCGAGCGTGAACAGCCCGTCGACGCTCGTGCCGTGGTTGGAGGGCGACAGTCCCACAAGCGCGTGAACCTTCGACGACCCGCCGAGGAACTTCAGGTAGTAGCGGGGCATCATGCCCCCTTGCGAGTGGCCGACCAGGTCGACCTTGCCGGCGCCTGTCGCGCCGAGCACCTGGGTGACGAAGCTCGCGAGCTGCTGCGCCGACTGGGCGATGTCACCGGTGCCGTAGATCCCCAGTTGCCCGCTCCCTCCGTAGGACCCGTAGTTCAGCGCGAACACGCAATAGCCGGTGTCGTACAGCAGCGGCGAGAGAGCCTGCCAGCTGTCGGACATGTCCGCGAAGGTCCCGTGCACGAGGACGACCGGGCGCGGGTGTGCGGCGGATGGCTTGCACGACCAGTCGTTGGCCCCGGGTGGGCTTGCGGTCGGGCTCGCGTGCGCGTACCCGAGGATGCCGTTGTAGATCACGGGCAGCGGGGCCGCCTGTGAGGACGCGGCGGCGATAGCGAGGCCAACCAGAGCCGCGATGACCGCGGCGAGAAAACGATGGCGCATGTGACTCTCCTGACCCTGTCGGTTGACAGCGCCCCGCTTGCCTCACCGCCGCGGCACGCCCTCTCAGATCCACTAGTTGCGCTGCTCCTTATACCCGCAGGGGGCGCTCCGCATGCACGACTGCACGCCGCGCTAAGGCGCCGTGGCCTCGAGCCCCCGAGCGGCACGACCAATCCATCAGGCGGCCGGCAGACGCCTCGCCAGCTCGGCCCGGACGGCGATGGCTCGCTCTTGCGTCAGCGGCCCTGGACGATTTAACCTCCGGGCCAGCCGCCTCGGGTAATAGAGCCGGTGGCCCTTGATCGTGAGCGTCCTGAGCAGCGGCAGCCCGATCTCGGCAAGCGGACCCGCAGGCCGGACGAAGCAGAGGCACCCATGCACGGGGACGTCCGGCGCAACGGGCCGGATCGCATCCTGCACGACCGCAACCTGCCTGCTCAGCCCCTCAACGAGCTTCGTCCGATCACGTCCGGCGATCCTCAGCTTGGGCGCCCCGAACAGCGGCTTGGTGACCTGTATGCGGCCGCGGTAGCGCTTCGCGTCGATCACGTACACGCCGGTGGCCGCGATCGCGATGTGATCGATGTTGCCGCGACCGGTTTGCATCCGCCGGTCGTGCAGCAGGATAAGGTTCGGGCAGCGGCTGGCCAGCGACTCGGCGAGGAGCTCCTCGCCACGCGCCCCGTTCGCCCACTGCCGGTCGGCCGCGAGGCGCCGCTTCTCCGTGGCCGACAGCCCCACGAGGGCCGTCAGGAGCCGCGGGCGAGATCGTCTTTCCAGCTGCCTGCGATCGCGCCGGCGTTCGTACTCCCGCTGCGCGCTGCGCCCAGGAACGCCTTGGTCGGACTCTGGGTCTGGGCTCACGATGGTTGGCGGCGGAGATGGAGCGCTGCCCGCTGAGCGCGAGGCGGCGGTCCGGTGCCAGTCGACGTTAGATGCAGGGGGGAGCGTGTGCCACAGACGTTTCTGACTTATGGCCGGGCACAGGGGCGAGAGACCGCGGTCCTCATCCTCCCATGAACCTGGTTCGACGGGCGCGCGCGAGCAGAGGTACGTGATCTGAGAGCTCCACGCGCCGCTCGCCGACGGTGACGTGCCTGTCGAGCAGCTCTGCGTCGCAGCACGGCTGCATGCCACGCACGAAGATGTGGTCCACGTCGCGGCGCGCGAGATGAGCGACGTGCGGCGGGGTGGCGGGGCTGCGCAGGTTCAGATCGCCGGCGAGGATCAACGGCGCCTCACGCGCGAACGCCGATGCGCGCTCCCACAGGCGCTCGAGCTCGGCTTCGGCGAGCCCGACGCGGGCACTGGCGTGAAAGTTGACCACACAGGTTCCGTCGCCGAGCCTCGCCAGCTGCGCCACGCGTCGCTCCGGCCAGGTGCGCAGCCGCAGCGTGTGATGCTCGACGATCGCCTGCCGCGCAAGAATCGCGTTGCTGCCGCCGCCGTTCGACTTCATCAGGTCGGGCCATCGTTCCGCGAGCCTGCGCCGAAGCGCAAGCCCCACGTTGCGCGAGGTCAGGGCCGAGCGCTGATCGGCGCCGGCCGCCCGGGCAAGTCGCGTCGGCCACCACGGCGGTACCTCCTGGAGCAGCGCCACCTCCCACTCCCACGCGGCAATCAACCGGACGAACTGGGCCGCGAGGTCGCGCCCGGCCGCGGGTACGGCGCGGCCGTGAAACAGGTTCCAGGTCAGGATCCGCAATCAGGTGTGGTTGTACCCGAGCAGCGCGAACGTCGCGAGCGCGCTGTCCACGCCGGCCTCGGTGCTCCCGACGTGAGCCTGCGCCGCGGCGACGCCGCCGGCACCGCCGGATGCCGCCGCCGCGAGCGCCCCGTAGCTTTCGCCCGCCCGTTCGAGCGCGGCGAGGAGCGAGGCTTGAGCCGGAGCCGCGGCGGCAGGCGGGCGCAGCGCCCGTATGGCAGCCGCCGCGGTCGCGAATCGACCGGCGAGGGTCGTGGCGAGTCCGGCGACCGGGCCGGGCGTCTTGAGAGCGCCCATCTGGCGCCTTAGGACCAGCCGTTCGCCGTCGAGCTCTCCGATCACGGCGCCGAGCTGGCTGGAGTAAGCCGCGCTGGGACTGAGGTCGTAGCCGGAATGCCCGACCGGGGTGAGCGTCGCAACAATCTGTTCGCACTCATGAAGGTCGGAGGAGGATGCCTGTGAGGCGTAGCAGGCGATGGCGCTGGATGGTCCGGTCGAGCTGGGGATTACGTACAGATCGAGCAGCCGGTCGTAGGCCGGCAGGCGCACATGGCTGTAGCGGAACGCCTGCACGCCCAGGAAGTCGACGACCTGCGTCTGCGGCAGTTCCGACATCAGGGCCACGAAGCTTGCGGGAAGCGGACCTGGTTCGCCCGCGGCGAGCTGTCCGCTGAGGAGTCCTGCTCTGGTGGCATCGCCGCCAGGGGCCAGGAGCAGCGGATGGACGATGGAGAGTCGCGGGATCGGCGCAGCGCTGGTGACGGGCTGCCACGTCGAGGGATATTCGAGCACGATATTCGCCTGGTGCGCCACCAGCGCCTTTGCCAGGGGGGCCGCGTGCCCGCGGTGACTGCCGAGGAGAAAGCCGACGATCGCCGCCACCACGAGCGCCGGCGCCACGAACAAGCGCAGCTGGTGAGGCGTCAGATACACGATCTCAGCCCGAGGTGTCGAACGATTTGCCGGTTTCCGAAGCGGGCGCGGCGCCGGAGGAAGAACCTGCCGAGGATCGCTGGCTGGACGCCGGTGGAGCGGCGCTCGGCGTCGACGGCTGGGGCGGATTTGCCGGCGGTGCTTGCGCCGCCGGTTCCGGGGAAGCGGCCGCGGGCGGCGTCGGTGAGGTGGGCGGTGCCGGGGCTACGATCGCCCGGCCTTCTTCAACGGGCGTATGGGTAGCCGGTTGGTGAGCCGCCTTCGGGGGAGGGGGCGCGGGAGCTTCGATCTGGATCGTGGGAGCGCTGCTCAGGCGCGTGGGAATCGGGCTGCCGACCGATCCGACGGGACCAGCTAACGGACCGGCTTCGCGAGCTGAGCTCGCGGTCCTCCCTACCCGTCCCACCGCGAACGAGCCCGCGAAGATCGCTGCGCACACGATCGCCGCCGCAACGAATAGCCGAGCCTCCACGCCGGCGAGGTGTCTCCTCGCGCGGATCGGCTCACGACGGTCGAGGCTGGCCGCGTATCTCCTGGCATGGATCCTGCGTGTGGCTGTGCGGAACGTGTTCATGTGACCGGGCACGCGATCGGTTTGACGCCCGCTGGGCCGAGACAGCCGTCGACGCGGGTGGGCAGCTTGCCATGACGAATCGTAAAGAGCGTGTACTTGCCGATCCGTCCTGGCTTAGAGATCTTTATCTCCAAGATCACGCCGGCAGCCAGCGTACGCTCGAAGCGCCGAAATACGAGCACGACCATGCCCGCCTTGCGCTTGCCGCTGCTCGAACCTACCAGGCGGCTTTCGGAGGCCGTCGGGCAGCCCCCGCCTCGACACGTCACCCTCACGCGAGCGCCTCGAGGCACCTGGGCGGTGATTAGGGTGAGGTTGACGCCAGACGAGGTGAGGATGCCCGCAATGCGGACGACGGGGAACGGAGACATGAGAATGAGCGGAGGGCGGATCACGTGAATCGTCGCGCTGGCGACACTCGAAAGGCCGTCGGCGGCGGTCACGCTGAGTCGCACCACGTGGTCGCCGGGCGTGGTGAACGACGTGGTGAGAACCTGCTTGCCGACCTTGAACACGGCGTTGCTCGCGAGAGCCCAGGCGAAAGTCGTGAGCGGGCTCGTCGGATCGGTCGAGCTCGACGCCAGCGAGACGGGTTCGCCTACCACGGGCGTCGACGGGAACCATTTGAACGACGCCAGAGGGGGGGTGGGCGAAGGAGGCGGTGGAGCCGAGGCAAGCGTGAAGGTCACGGGCGCAGACACCCCGGTATTGCCGGCTTTATCGACTTGTTCGGCACGGGCCGTGTACGTACCAGGGTTCAGTCCAACGAAGGGCGCCGACCAGGTGCCGTGCGACGCCGGCACCGTGATCGCCTCGAGCGGCGGCTGAGACCCGATCGACGAGCCGGGAAAGAGCTGGACGGTCACTTCGGGCTGGTCACCTGGTTCGGTTCCGGCGGCACCGGCGAGCAGCCGGGAGCTGCCGATTGTGGTGGTGCCGTTGGCGGGCGAGGTCAACGTGACCTGTGGCGGCGTCGTATCGATCGTGAACGTGACCGGGGCGCTGTAGCCGGTTTCGAGCAGGTGTGACTGTTCCGCCTGAGCGGTGTAAGTGCCCGGGGCAAGCTTCTGGGCGGGCCCGACGCTCCACGTCGTCCCTGGCGGTGTCGATTCGGCTGCTGGCGCTTCTTCTGTGCCCGCGGCTTTGGCTGTGGGCCCGCGATAGATCCTGACCGTGACGGGATCGAGGAATAGTTCTTCTTCGCTGAACGGGTCATCGGTGGTCCCGGTGAACGTCGGTGTCTGATTGTTGCTGACGCTCCCTTCGGTTGGACTTGTGATTTCCAGCTTGGGAGATGCCGCTGTGGCGCTGCTCACCGGGCCGAGGGCAACTACTGCGATCCCAACAAGGGCAGCGCAAAGGACTCGCCGCACGCGACGGCCCGATGCGCCGCCCGCCCTACTAGATGGCGACTCCGTCGGGCTCGTCCAAGCTCGCGTCATGATGACGGACACCCCACGGGCTTGGCTTCGAGACCCGCAACACACGCGTCGAACCGCAGGGGCAGCTTTCCGCGACGCACGACGAAGCGTGTGTACTTGCCCATCACGCCCGCCTTGCTGACGCGTATTTCGAGAATCACTCCCGCGGCCAGGGAGCGCTCGAATCGCTGGAACTCGACAGAGCCGGAGGTCCGTTTCATCGACTTGGCGATATGACTCTGGACTTTTACGGTCTGGAGCTTCAACGGACAGCGGCGACCCCTGCACTGCACTGTGATCTGCGCGCCTGGCGACGCCAGCACGCTGAGCAGCGTCAGCTTGACTCCCGACCGAGTGCCCGTGGTCGCTATTCGCACAACCGGGAACGGCTGCATGAGCGGTAGGGAAGAGCTCACCGGGATCATCTGCGAGGCCACACTCGAAAGCCCGTTGGCGTCCGTGACACGCAGTTGCACTCGGTGGTTGCCGGCAGAGGAGAAGGTCGTGCTCATCGCGGGACCACCTGCCGCGAACGCACCCGTACCAGCCGGGTCCCAGGCAAAGGCTGTGATGGGACTAACGCTGTCCGTGGAGTTGGAGACGAACGAGACGGCTTGGCCAACGCTCGGAATGGAGGGGAACCAGGTAAACGACGCCGCAGGGGGCGGCGACGGACGTGCGGCAGATGATGACGGCGACGACGACGAACCTGTGACGACGAATGTGCTCGTCGCGCTTACCCCCAGGTTGCCTGCGAGGTCCGGCTGTACGGCACGAACCGTGTACGTACCCGGGGAGAGCCCTCCGAACGTGCCCGACCACGCTTTTCCGACGGTGTTGACGGTCAGGCTCTGGACCGGCACCTGTCCTGCGCCGATCGACGAGCCCGAGAACAGCTGAGCTGTGACGTGCGGCAGGTCGTCTTCCTCGTTGCCCGCAGCTCCGCTCACGGTCTCGGTCGCGTTGGGGCTCGAGCTGCCGGTGGCGGGCGAGGTCAGGGTGACCTGAGGTGGGACCGTATCGACATTGAAGGTGGCTGATGTCGAGGTACCGACGTCTACGTGGGTGACCGAGTTTGCCTGACTCGCCACGGCCGTGTACTGGCCGTCCGGGAGGGAGGGGCTCGCCGTCGCTGAGGCCCAGGCTCCGTTGGTGCCCGTAGCAGAGGCTTCGGAGGCGACGAAGGGGCCTTCGGGTTTGGTCCCAGGGTAGATCTTGATCTTGACCGGCGAGTTGTCGCTCGCGCTGCCGCTGAAGGTCGGAGTCGCGCTGTTGACCCATGTCGGTGGTGGCGTCAAGATCACGGTGGGAGCAATGGGGTCGACGATGAACGTGATCGTCTTGCTTTCTCCTTCGTGATTGCCGACGATCGAGCTCTTCTCAAGGGCTATCGCGGTGTAGGTGCGCTTCAGTGCGGGGAGGGTCGTCTGGGTTTTCCACACGCCGCTGACACCTGGAACCGCCACGGCGCTCGCGACTTTATTTCCTGCGGTGCTCTTGCCTTCGTACACGTTTAGCGTCACCGGGGTTGTATCGCTGGCCGTGCCTTCGAAGACGGGTGTCCGGTTGTTGGACGACGCGGGGGGACCGACCAGCGTCACCGATGGCGGTTCGGTGTTGACGGTGAACGTCACTTCAGCCGTGCCGGGCGCGCTCCCGAGAAGAAGGCTTTCCTGCGTAGCCACGGCGGTGTAGGTGTTGGTTCCTTTGGCGAGCGGCGGGCTGACTGGGCCGGTCGTCCATTTGCCGGCGGACGCGGTGGCTTTCGCGCTGGATACTTCTCCGCCGCGCACCCCGCCAATATCGAGGTAGATCTTGACCGCGACTTCGGTGGAGGCGTGGGTCGCCGTCGAGGTTCCACTGAACACAGGCGTGAGGTTGTTGCTCGGGCTGGGCGGAGCCGTGATCGTCAAGACCGGGGACGTGGTATCTACGGTGAACGTGATTTCATTGCTCGCGCCCGTCGGGTTGCCAATCGAGCTTTTCTGACTCGCCACCGCGGCGTAGTCGTGATTGCCGGCGGGTAGAGCCGTGGTGACCGGCTGAGAGGTCCACGTAGTTTTCGGTTCTCTGGCTTCGGCCGTTGCGACGAGCTTGCGTTCGGCTTTATTGAGTTCATAGACGGCGACCGTGACCGGTTCCGTGTCGCTGGCCGTTCCGCTGAACGTGGGCAGCGTGTTGTTCGACGGCGTGATGGGCGGCGCAAGGGTCACCTTGGGTGCTGTGGTGTCGACCGTGAACTTGACGGGAGCGCTTTCGCCCGGCGGGTTGCCGATCGCGCTTGGCTCGATGGCTACCGCGGAGTATTTGTGCGTACCCGCGGGAAGGGCGGGGCTGGTGGCGCCGGTGCTCCAGCTGGCGCCCGAGACCGCCGCCGGCGGCAGTTCCGCGATTTTCTTTTTTTCGTTTTCTTTCGGTTCTTCGTAGATCCGGACCGTCACCGGCGTGCTTTCGCTAGCGGTTCCCGTGAACGAGGGAGCCGTGTTGTTCGACGGCGTGATGGGCTGCGCAAGGGTCACCGTGGGGGCAGAGGTGTCGACCGTGAAGGTCACCGAGTTGCTTCTGCCCGTCGGGTTTTCGAGCGAGCTCGGCTGTTCCGCGATGGCTGTGTAGGTGTGCGGGCCGGCTCCGGAGAGCGCCGGGCTCACCGACGGCGAGCTCCAGGCTCCGCCGGTTCCGGTAGCGATCGCGGTCGCGACTGGAGTGCCTTCGGGTTTGTTGCCCGCGAAGACGTGGACGGTCACCGTTGTCGTGTCGGTCGCGGTGCCGTTGAACGACGGAGCGGTGTTGTTCGATCGCAGCGCCACCGATGATGGGTTCAGCGCGACCGTCGGCGCCCTGGTTTCGACCATGAACGCGACGTGGGTGCTTTCGCCCGGTGGGTTGCCGAGCGAGCTTTCCTGGGTCGCGTAGGCGCTGTAGCTTTCGCTGCTCAACGTTCCCTCGCCGTTCGTGCTCCAGTGGCCACTGCCGGGCGTCGTGCTGAAGTTCGCGACTTCCGCGTTGGCTTTGTTGACGATGTGGACGACGACGGGAGTCGAGTCGCTGGCTTCGCCTTTGAACGTCGGCTTCGCGTTGTTCGACAACGCGGCCGGCTGTTCGATTGTGACGGTGGGCGAGCGGGTGTCGACGACGAAGGAGACCGGCGAGCTTGAGCCCGGGGGATTCCCCAGCGAGCTTTCCTGCGTGGCGACGGCCGTGTATTCGCCGGTCGCGAGTACAGTGCTCGCCGCGCCGGAGGTCCACGTGCCCCCGGTACCGGTCGCCGTCGCTTCCGACACGATCTGGCCTTTCGCGGTTGCCCCTGAGTAGATATCGACGATCACCGGCGTGTGGTCGGTTGCTGTGCCGGTGAACGACGGCGTCGTGTGGTTGGACGGCGTCGTCGGCTGTTTCAACGTCACGTGCGGCGGCCCCGTTTCAACCGTGAAGCTCACGGTTTCGCTCGTCCCGGGAGAGTTGCCGAGCGAACTCGGCTGCGTCGCGATCGCGGTGTATTTACCGCTCGCCAGCGCCGGGTGCGCTTCTTCGGAGACCCATTCGCCCCCGTTCCCGTTTGCGGTTGCTTCCGCAACGACGTTGGATCCGGAGTAGATCTTGACCGTCACGGAAGTCGCGTCGCTGGCAAAGCCGGTGAAGGAGGGCGTCGTGTCGTTGCTCAGCGGGGCCGGCTGGTGGAGGCTCACGGTTGGGGGCTTCGTGTTGACGATGAACGACACTGTGTTGCTGTGTCCCGTGCCATTACCCAGTGAGCTTTCCTGCACTGCGACCGCCGTGTATTCGCCGCTTTCGAGCGCCGGGCTCGCTTCGCCCGAGCTCCAGCCGCCGCCCGTACCCGACGCCGTTGCGGTCGACACAGCGGTGCCTTCGGCTTTGCTGCCTTTGTAGATTTTGACGATGACCTGGGTGTATTCGCTCGCGGTCCCGATGAACGAGGGCCTCTGATTCTTGGACGGTGTCGGCGGCTGTTCAAGGGTCACGGACGGCGCAGCGGTGTTGATGTTAAACGTCACGCTGTTGCTCTTGCCAGCCGGGTTCCCAAGCGAGCTGGGCTGGGTCGCGATCGCCGTATAGGTCCCGCTCGACAGGGCCGGGCTCGCTTCGCCCGACGTCCAACCACCACCCGTAGCCGACGCCGTCGCAGTCGATACAACGGTGCCTTCGGCTTTGCTGCCTTCGTAGATTTTGACGGTGACGGTGGTGCTTTCGCTCGCTTCCCCGCTGAAGGACGGTTTCGTGTTGTTCGACGGCGACGGCGGCCCGGTCAGCGTGACAGTCGGCGAAGCCGTGCTGACGACGAACGTCACGCTGTTGCTTTTACCAGCCGGGTTCCCAAGCGGGCTCGGCTGGGTCGCGATCGCCGTATAGGTGCCACTCGACAACGCCGGGCTCGCTTGCCCCGAGCTCCAGCCGCCGCCCGTACCCGACGCCGTCGCGCTCGACACGACAGTGCCTTCGACTTTGCTGCCTTCGTAGATTTTGACCGTGACGGTGGTGCTTTCGCTCGCTTCTCCGCTGAAGGACGGTTTCGTGTTGTTCGATGGGGACGACGGCTGGTTCAGAGACACCGTCGGCGAAGCGGTGTTGACGACGAACGTCACGCTGTTGCTTTTACCGGCGGGGTTCCCGAGCGAGCTCGGCTGGGTCGCGATCGCCGTGTAGGTCCCACTCGACAAGGCCGGGCTCGCTTCGCCCGAGCTCCAGCCGCCGCCGGTCCCGGACGCCGTGGCGCTCGACACGGCGGTGCCTTCCGCTGCGAAGCCTTCGTAGATCTTGACGGTGACCGGGGTGGTTTCGCTGGCTTCCCCGCTGAACGACGGTTTCGTGTTGTTGGACGGCGACGGCGGCCCGATCAGCGTGACAGTAGGCGAGGCGGTGTTGATCGTGAACGTCACGCTGTTGCTCGTGCCAGCCGGGTTCCCAAGCGAGCTGGGCTGGGTCGCGATCGCCGTATAGGTCCCACTCGACAAGGCCGGGCTCGCTTCGCCCGAGCTCCAGCCACCGCCCGTACCCGATGCCGCGGCGCTTGACACGACCGTGCCTTCGGCTTTGCTGCCTTCATAGATTTTGACCGTGACGGCGGTCGTTTCGCTCGCTTCCCCGCTGAACGACGGCGTCGTGTTATTCGACGGCGACGGCGGGTGGTTCAGCGACACCGTCGGCGAAGCCGTGTTGACGACGAACGTCACGCTGGTGCTCTTACCAGCCGGGTTCCCGAACGAGCTCGGCTGGGTCGCGATCGCCGAATAGGTCCCACTCGACAAGGCCGGGCTCGCTTCGCCCGAACTCCAGCCACCCCCGGTACCCGACGCCGTCGCGCTCGACACGACGGTTCCTTCGGCTTTGCTGCCTTTGTAGATTTTGACCGTGACGGTGGTGCTCTCGCTCGCTTCCCCGCTAAAGGACGGTTTCGTGTTGTTCGACGGGGACGGCGGCTGGTTCAGGGACACCGTCGGCGAGGCGGTGCTGACGACGAACGTCACGCTGTTGCTCTTCCCAGCGGCGTTCCCGAGCGAGCTCGGCTGGGTCGCTTGCGCCGTATAGGTCCCACTCGACAAGGCCGGGCTCGCTTCGCCAGAACTCCAGCCACCGCCGGTACCCGATGCCGACGCACTCGACATCACGGTGCCTTCGGCTTTGCTGCCTGCATAAATGTTGACCGTCACCGTCGTCGTTTCGCTCGCTTCCCCACTAAACGACGGTTTCGTATCGTTCGACGGCGACGTCGGCTGGTTCAAGCTCACCACCGGCGAAGCTGTGTTCACCACGAAGGTCACGGGGTTGCTCTTACCAGCCGGATTCCCGAACGAACTCGGCTGCGTCGCTCGAGCCGTATACGTTCCACTCGACAAGGCCGGGCTCGCTTCGCCAGAACTCCAGCCACCGCCCGTACCCGACGCC
>DATMQG010000062.1:0-38641 GCA_035566835.1 Solirubrobacteraceae bacterium | reverse complement strand
GGACGAAGAGGCGGCGGCTCGGCCTGCGAGCGCCGCTGGGCTCGAAGCTCCGCCAGCCGCTCGACACGCGGGTCGTCGCCGATCATCTCGCGGACCCAGCGCATCGCCTCATCGACGTCGAGCGATCGCGCCTCGACCATCGCTTCGATGTCGACCCAGTCGCGCGGGCGCGCGAACATCGCCTTGAAGACGGCGAGGCCGGTGCAGTCGAGAACGGGAATCGTACGATCGCCGAAGGAGACGTGCCGGACGTTGCGCTCGACCTCGTCGTGGAAAGGCAGCACGCTGAAGAAAACATCGATCGGCGTCGCGTCCCACAGCAGTCGCACCTGGCCGTCACGTTCCGCGACCTCAAGGTCCCTCGCGGTCACGCGGACGCCGTCCGGCAGCGCCGCAAGCACTTCTCGCGTTCGGCTTGGGGCGACGAAGACGTTGATGTCGACGTCCTGTGTACCGCGCGCCTCCAGCGTGCAGTAGCCGAGAGCGATGGCCCCGCCGACGGCATGCGGCAGGCCGGCCGCCCGCAGGGCGTCGTGAACGGCGAGCATCCGGTCGGCGACGCCGATCACGATGCCAATCGGATCAGCGGTGGATAGGTCAGCTCGCCGCGTTGCTTCGAGGGCATGCGGTCGGCGAGCTCGAGCACCTGGATCAGAACCTCGCCGGAGCGCGTCAGCGCATCGGCGTCGGCGAGGGGGGAGATCTCCAGCTCCAACCCCGCGGCGCGCGCAATCCGAGCCAGCGCCGACACCGATGGCTGGCGGCGACCGTGCTCGTAGGCGCTCAGCACCGAGGGCTGCAGCCCGGAGCGGCGCGCGAGCTCGGCTTGAGTCAGACCCGAGGTGCGCCGGATCTGGGCGATCAGCTCGCCGGCGACGCGATCGTTGCTGCCAGACACGGCTTCACTGTAGCACTTCCGCTAACAAATAGGGCAAGTTGTTAGCGAATTCGCCATGTCAGCCGATCGCGACCATGCGGTCGATCGGCACTCGCGCTCGGCTTGCGATCTCCTCCGGCACGCGCACCTCGAACTTCATGTCGCGCAGCGCGTCGCGGACCTTGGGCAGCGTGATCATCTTCATGTAGACGCACTCGGCCACCGGGTTGGCCGGAATGAAGTCGATGTGCGGCGCGGCCATGCGCAGCGGGTACAGCATCCCGGTCTCGGTCGCGACCACAGCCTCACGGATCTCTCCGGGGACCTCCGCGGTCGTCGGCTCGGACGAGTGCTCGAGTCCCGGTTCGCTGACCTGGCCGGCCGGCTCGTTCGTCGGTCCCCTGTCGGCTGACTCGGCGAACCTCAGCATGCCGCCGGTCGAGAGCATGTGCACGCCCTCCGAAGAGACGTCGCCGGCGGCCACGTACTCCATGACGCTCGTCGCGCACCCGCACTCGGGGTGGATCAGGAAGTCAGCGCCCGGATGCGCCGCGCGGGTCGCTTCGATGTCGGCAGGGCGAATGCCGGCGTGGACGTGGCACTCGCCGTCCCACACGTGCATGCGTCGGCCCAGCTCCTTCTCGACGTATGACCCGAGCCACATGTCGGGCCCAAACAGGATCTCGGTGTCCTCGCCGCGCGTGTCGTAGATGTGGCGGACGACATCAACGGCGTTCGCGGAGGTGCAGCAGAAATCGGTCAGCGCCTTGACCTCGGCCGTCGTGTTCACGTACATCACCACCACGCCCTCCGGGTATTGGGCGCGCCAGTCGGCGAGCTGCTCGGCGTCGATCGAGGCCGCCAGCGAACACCCAGCGTCGAGGTCGGGGATCAGGACCGTCTTCTCCGGGCACAGGATCGAGGCGGTCTCGGCCATGAAGTGCACACCGCAGAACACGATCGTCTCGCCGTCGGCCGCGGCCGCCTTGCGCGAGAGGCCGAGTGAATCGCCGACGTAGTCGGCGACGTCCTGAACCTCGGGCACCTGGTAGTTGTGCGCGAGGATCACGGCGCCACGCTGCTCGGCCAGGGCACGTACCTCTGCGCTCAGCGCATCGATCTCCTCGGCCGAAAGCGTCGTTCGGGTCGGAGCCATCGGCAACGTCGGCGCCATCGGCAGGTTCATCGCAGACCCCTCCTCGGCGGGAGGCCACGGGTGGCGGGTGTCGCCAGGCGGGTCACGGGGAGAGCTCCAGGATGAGAGACAGGTCTAGCGCGGGCGCCGACTGTGTCAACGCGCCCATCGAGATCGATTCTACCCCGGTCTCAGCGCGCGACCGCAGCGTCTGGAGGGTGACGCCGCCGCTCGCCTCGAGCTCTGCGCGTCCGGCGACTTGCGCGACCGCGGCGCGCAGCCGATCCTCGTCCATGTTGTCGAGCAGAAGGCGCGGCGCCCCGGCGGCGAGCGCCTGCTCGATCTCCTCGGGCGTGGAGACCTCGACCTCGAGCGTCGCCGCCGCTTCGGGCGCCGCTGCGCGCGCACGGGCGATGGCCGCGGCGATGCCACCGGCAGCTGCGATGTGATTCTCCTTGATCAGGATCGCGTCATACAGGCCCGCTCGGTGATTGCTCGCGCCGCCGGCGGCGACGGCTTGCTTCTCGAGCGCTCGCAGGCCGGGGGTCGTCTTGCGTGTGTCGAGCACCCTCGTACCGGTGCCCGCCACCGCTCGCGCGGCACGGGCGGCCATCGTCGCGACACCCGAGAGGTGGGCGAGGAAGTTCAACGCCGTGCGCTCCCCGGTGAGCAGCGCCTGGGCGCGACCCTCGACGGACATCACCGGACCACCCTCGCGCCACACCCCCTCCGGCGCCAGGCGCTCGATCCGCACGTCCGGGTCCAGGAGCGCGAAAGTCCGCTCGGCTGCCTCGAGGCCATAGATGACGCCCGGGGCCTTCTGGGTGATCTGCGCGCGTCCGCGTGTTGTGGGCGCGACGGTCGCCTGCGTCGTGATGTCGCCCGAGCCCACATCCTCCTCCAGCGCGCGCCTGACGAGGGCGGTGAGCTCATCCACCTCTATCCGCCCGACGAGGCGCTCGAGAGCAGGTACGCGCGCACGAAGCCGTCGAGATCGCCGTCGAGAACGCGCTGCACGTCGCCCATCTCATAGCCGGTGCGGTGGTCCTTGACCATCGTGTACGGGTGCAGGACGTAGGAGCGGATCTGTGAGCCGAAATTCACGTCCTGCGCCTCCCCCTTCTCCTTCGCGATCTCCGCCTGGCGTTCGCGCTCCTGGCGCTCGAGCAGCTTCGCGCGCAGCATCGCCATCGCGGTCGCCCGGTTGGAGGACTGCGAGCGCTCGTTCTGGCACTGAACGACGGTTCCCGTCGGCCGGTGCGTTATGCGGACGGCGGAGTCTGTCTTGTTGACGTGCTGGCCGCCGGCGCCCGAGGCGCGGTAGGTGTCGACCTGCAGGTCGTCCTCGTTGATCTCGACGGCTGCTGTGTCCTTTACGACGGGCGCGACCTCCACCCCGGCGAAGCTCGTCTGCCGGCGGTGGGCCGAGTCGAAGGGCGACAGGCGCACGAGCCGGTGGACGCCGCGCTCGGCCCCGAACAGCCCGTAGGCGTTCTCGCCCGAAGCGCGGAACGTAGCCGACTTGATCCCGGCTTCCTCGCCCGGGCTCGCCTCGAGCAGCTCGACCTCAAAGCCGCGACGCTCCCCCCAGCGCATCTCCATGCGCAGCACGATCTCGGCCCAGTCCTGCGCGTCGGTCCCACCCGCGCCCGCATTCACGCTGATGAGTGCGTCGCCCGTGTCGTAGCGTCCAGAGAAGAGCCGCTGCTCCTCGAGCTCCGCCAGTCGCTCCTCGACGGAGGAGATCTGCTCGTCTACCTCGGCCAGCAGAGACTCCTCCTCGCTGGCCATCTCGACCAGCCCGTCGAGGTCCTCGGCGTCGGCCTGCAGCGCGGTGAACATCTCTAGGCGCCGCGCCGCGCGCGAGTGCTCGCCCGAGACAGCCGCGGCCCGCTCCGAGTCATCCCAGAAGTCGGGCTGCCCCATCTCCCGCTCGAGCGCCGCCAGACGCTCGGCCAGCGCAGCCGGGTCAAAGATAGTCCGCGAGGAGCTTCAGCTGCTCGCGGATTGCGGCGAGGCGCTGGGGGATCGACTCGCTTGGGGCGCTCGTGGCCATACCCTCACGCTATCAGCGAAGGGCGGCGCGGCTGCACAGCCACGCGCCACGCTGTCCGCCGCGTCACCACAGCACGGGCACGTCGTAGGCCGCGATCCGCGCGTCGCTCGTGACCACGGTGAGCCCTTGGGTCTGCGCCTGCGCGACGATGATCCGATCGAAGGGGTCACGATGGTGGGATGGGAGAGCACCTGCAAGCAACGCGTGAGCGCTTGAGATCGGAAGTTCTGCGAAGCCTTCTCCGGACAGGGTGGCGAGCAACGTCTGGGGAAGCGCGAGCCTCTTCTGCGCCTGCTTGATGGCCAGCTCCCAGATCGACGCGGCGCTGAAAAACAGCGGCACCGCAGGCTGTTCGATTGCCTCCCGGGCCGCGGCTCCCAGACGAGCATCGTCAGCCTCCCACCACAGCAGAGCGTGACTGTCGAGAAGCAGCGGTGCAGTCAATCCCGCGTGCCGAAGAGCCGCTCGATCTCCTCGTCCGGCTCGTCGAAGTCGTCGCTCATCCAGATCTGGCCCCGTAGGGCACCGGGCTTGCGGGGCCTTGCCTCGGCTGTATAGGCGACGATCTTCGCGACCGGGCGTTGTCCCCGGCGAATCACGATCTCCTCACCGCCCCTGACGCGCTCGATCAGGCTCGAGAGCTGGGTTTTGGCCTCCGTGACCGTGACCGCCTCCGACATGTTCACATCGTATCAGACCTGGTTGACCTGGTCTCATCAGGGTCGGACCGCTCAGCCACGGAGCCGACTACGGACTACGTTGGGCCTCGCGGCTCGCCCAACGGCGCCCTACGCGCCATGGCACTTCTTGAACTTCTTGCCTGACCCGCACCAACATGGGTCGTTGCGTCCGACCTGGTGCTCATCGTCGACGACTCGCTGCTCGACGACCGGCAGCGCTTCGCCTTCCTCGCCGCTGTAGGCCTGTGCGGCGCCCGGCCCGGCGGCCGCGGCGGCTGCGGCCAGTGCTCCGGCGCCCGCTGCGCTCTGGCCCGAGTAGGAGACCCGCCCCGCGCGCGTCGAGCTGCCGGAGGGTGCGAAGGAAGGAGGCGGCGCGCCGCCTCCGTTCTGGCCCTCGACGTTCACCTGGACGTTGAAGATCATGCGCGCGTAGTCGGCCCAGACGCTGTTCATGAGGTCGCCGAACAACGTGAAGGCCTCGTTCTTGTAGGCCACGAGGGGGTCGATCTGGGCGAAGCCCCGCAGGTGGATCCCCTCGCGCAGGTAGTCCATGTCGAACAGATGCTCGCGCCAGCGTTCGTCGATGATCTGCAGCAGCAGGAACCGCTCGAGCGCGCCCATCAGCTCCTCGCCGAGCTCCTGCTCGCGCGCGTCATAGCGCTCCATCGCCATCGCGACGATACGGTCGGTCAGCAGGCCGCGATCGACCCTCTCGGGGTCGAGGTCCTCCTTGCCGAGGTCGATCGGGAAGAACTGGCCGAGCGCGGTGAAGAGGCCGTCGAGATCCCAGTCCTCCATGAAGTCGCCTGGCGTGTACTCGTCGATCGTGCGCTCGATCACCTTCCTGACTTCCTCGCGGGCCTCCTCGCCGATGCTGTTACCTTCGAGCACCTCGTCCCGGTAGGCGTAGATCACACGCCGCTGCTCGTTCATCACGTCGTCGTACTCGAGCACCCGTTTGCGGATCAGGAAGTTCTGCTCCTCGACCTTCTTCTGCGCTTTCTCGATCTGTTTTGAGAGCATTCCGGCCTCGATCGGTTCCTCGTTGCCCTCATCGTCGACGCCGCCGAGTTTGTCGAGGATCCGATAGATGCGGTCACCGGCGAACAGCCGCACGAGGTCGTCCTCGGCGGACAGGAAGAAGCGCGATTCGCCCGGGTCACCTTGACGGCCTGAGCGGCCCCGCAGCTGGTTGTCGATGCGACGAGACTCGTGGCGCTCAGTGCCGCAGATGAACAGGCCGCCGGCGGCGACCACGCGCTCGCGGTTCTCCTGAACGCTCCTTTCGACCCCTGGCAGCACCTTCTGGACCAGTTCCGCTTGCTCGGCCTCGTCGGCCGCCTCCAGGCCGTCCCTCGCGAGCTGCTGACGCGCAAGGTGCTCGGGGTTTCCGCCGAGCTTGATGTCCACGCCGCGCCCGGCCATGTTGGTGGCGATCGTCACGGCGCCGGGCTGCCCGGCCTCGGCCACGGTCTCGGCCTCGCGCGCCGCATGCTCGGGCTTCGCGTTTAGCACCGTGTGCTTGATCCCCCGCTTCCTCAGCCGTTCGGACAGCAGCTCTGAGACCTCGACCGAGATCGTTCCCACCAGCACCGGCTGCCCATTCTCGTGGCGCGCGGCGATCTCCATCACGACCGCGTTCCACTTGCCCTCCTTGGTCTTGTAGACCTGATCGTTGCGGTCGGCACGGATCATCTCCATGTTCGTCGGCACCTGCACGACGGGGAGGTCGTAGATCTTCATGAACTCCGTCGCCTCGGTCAGCGCCGTGCCGGTCATTCCCGCGAGCTTGTCGTAGAGACGGAAGTAGTTCTGATAGGTGATCGTCGCGAGCGTCTGGTTCTCCTCCTGGATCGGCACGCGCTCCTTCGCCTCGACGGCCTGGTGGAGCCCTTCCGACCAGCGCCTGCCCTCGAGGATGCGCCCGGTGAACTCGTCGATGATCTTCACCTCACCGTCGATCACGGCGTAGTCGACGTCGCGCTTGTACAGCGACTCCGCGCGCAGGGCCTGGATCAGGTGGTTGACGAGGTGGCCGTTCTCCGCCCGGTAGAGGTGGTCGATGCCGAGAAAGCGCTCAGCCTTGGCGACCCCCTGCTCGGTGACCGAGACGGTCTTGTGCTTCTCGTCGATCTCGAAGTCGAAGTCGGCGACGAACTGCTTCTTGGAGCGGGGGTCCATGCCTTCCGGCGTCTTGCCGGCTTTCATCTGCGGCGAGAGCCGCGCGAACCGCACGTACAGGTCCGCGGCCTGTTCGGGTGCCCCCGAGATGATCAACGGCGTGCGCGCCTCGTCAATGAGGATGTTGTCGACCTCGTCGACGATCCCGAAGAAGTGCCCCCGCTGGACCTTCTCGGCGAGGTCCTTGGCCATGTTGTCGCGCAGGTAGTCGAAGCCGAACTCGGAGTTGGTCCCGTAGACGACGTCGCAGGCGTATGCCACCTGCTTGTCCTCGTAGGACTGCATGTTCTCGAGCACCCCGACGGAGACGCCGAGCGCGTCGTAGATCGGGCTCATCCATTCGGCGTCGCGACGCGCGAGGTAGTCGTTGACGGTCACGACGTGCACGCCCTTGCGCTCGGGCGTCTCGTCCTCGGAATCAAGATCACGCACCGCGAGCGAGTTGAGGACGACCGGCAGCGTCGCGGTGAGCGTCTTGCCCTCGCCGGTCTTCATCTCCGCGATCTGCCCGTCATGGAGCGCCATCCCGCCGATCAGCTGCACGTCGAAGTGGCGCATGCCCATCGTTCGCCTGCCGGTCTCGCGCACGACCGCGAAGCACTCGGGCAGCAGCGCTTCGAGCGACTCGCCATCACGCGCCCGCTCGCGCAGCGCATCCATCCGCTCGCGCAGCTCGGCGTCGCTGTCGTGTTCGAGCTCCGGCTCGAAGGCGCCGATCAGCGCGACCCGTTTCTGATAGCTCTTGTACTTCTTCGCCTCGCCGACGTTGAGCGCGCGATCCAGCAGGGAAGGCATGCGCCAAGGATAGCTGTCGGGCGAGCTCGCCCTGCGCGGTGCCCGGGCCCGTCAGCCGCCGAAGCTGGACGTGACCGGCGCGGCTCCGCCGGGACAGTCCGCGAGCGTCACTTTGAGCGGGCCATCGGTCGTCACGCGCAGCTGCGCGGCGCAGTCGACCTTGCCCCTGGCCGCGTCAATCGTCACGCTCGAGACGTTGCGGGCGGTGATGTCAAGCGCATCGGCGACCGGCGCGGCGGGGGCTGCTCCCCACGTCTTGGTCTGGCTGGTGAAGGGGATCGCCGGGATCTGTCCTCCGCTCAGCACGCCCGTTCCGTGCTGCGTGGCCGCGGGCGTTGGGTCCGCGACTCCGAAGCCCTCCGAGCGCACGTCGAACGTGCCGAGCGGAGCGCTTCCTTCCCCGTTTCGCAACGTGATCCCGTAGATCCAGTAGGCGTGGCCGGCCGTCGTCTGATCGGCCGGGAAGTCCATCGTCGGGTTGTACGCGTAGCTCACGTGCGGCGGGTTGGGCTGCCTGGTATCGGTGCCGAGGAAGGCCGCCGCCGGGGAGTATTGGTCGTTGATCGCCAGCGTCAGGTGGTCGCCGGCCTGGAACTGGTCGAATGCGTAGCGGTAGCCGAGGCTGTCGAACGTGTTCACCTGTTCGAGCACGCCGGCGATCGGTACCAGCTCGTCGGTGGTCTCGTCCCAGATCAGGAAGGGCACGTTGCGCACCGAGGCGAGCATGCGCTGCGTGAGCGACTGGTTGCCGCCCGGCTGCGGTTCGCCCGGCGGCACCCAGATGCCCAACCCGGGCGGCCCCACCGTCGGCTGTGCCTTGGCGAACAGATCCGGGAACTGGCTGGCGAGCTTGTACGTCCCGTACCCTCCCATCGAGTAGCCGGCGATGTCGGTGAACGACGGGTTCAGCTGATAGTGGGAGGCAGCATCGGCCCACACTTCGAAGGTCTCCTGGCCGGCGTGGTCGTAGTACCAGCCGTCGGGGCCCCGCCCGGACGGCGTGATCACGATCGACCCGGAGCCGCGGTTTGCGAACTGCGACTGGTTGTGGGAGCCCTCGAACTGGTTGTAGTTGGCCGACAGCGAGTGCAGCAGCAGCGTCAGGCCGAAGCCGGCGGGCGGCGTGGTTCCGCCCGGTACGTAGATCGCGTAGGGGAGCAGCTGCCCGCGCATCTCGCCGATGCATGCTTTTGAGGACCCGCAGCCGCCGGTGGCGTAGTCGGCGCCCTGCCCGTCGGAGAAGTGCGAGGCCAGGATGCGATCGAAGGCGCCGCTCTGCGGCACGCCGGTCGGGCCGTTCGGCATGTCGTCGTTGACCTTCGAGGCAAGCTTGGCGAAGTCGACTGACGCGAAGAAGGGGCTGATGTCCCCCTTCGTGAGTGCCTGACCCTGTGCTGACTCGCGCCAGTAGGCCGGGTTGGCCGTGCTTTCGGGCCCCGGCGTGCCGGGCACGGCCTCCTGCGCATTGAAGCGGAACGCGACGTCGAAGAAGGCCGGGGGCGCGGGGTCAGGGCCGGCCCCACCGGGCTGCGTGGCGCTTCGCTGCGCGACGGGCAGCAGATAGCTGTTGGTGGGGGCGTTCCACAGGCCGACGCCAGCCGCAAGACGCACGGTGCTGTTGCCAGGGTTCCACTCGCTGTGGGGCACCAGGACCGTGATCTGCCGGCGCAGGAGATCGACGCTGACGCTCGGGGCAGGACCCGGGACTCCTTTCCCGGTCAGCGCGTCGGTGAGCACGGCCGTGCTGCCGTGGATCGTGAGGAAGTACCGCGCCGGAGCACTCACGTTTGCGCCGAAGGGGAACGGATGGGTTTCGCCGGGCGTGCCCCCGATCGCGATGGCGGTCGCGACCAGTTCGGCGTTCTCCAGCGTGTTGAGGGTGATGCGGAACGCCGTGGCTGCGGCGAGCGGCTTGACGCGCAGCTCGATCAGGTTGGCCGCGTTTTCGTCGTAGCCCGGACCGCTCGGATAGTCGTAGGTGCCGGTCGGCGCCGAGAAGAGGTCTCCGCCGGAGGAGTCGCCACCGGGCGAGTGCATTGGGTTGGTGGGATCGGTGACGAGCTTCGCGCCGTGGTCGTCGTAGACGTAGCCCTGGTAGACGAACTCGCCGTGCCGGTAGGCGCTCGCGCCGGAGACGAGTATCGATGGCGCGTGCCACACCGAGCCGGGTTCATTTTCGAGCTGGGGAGCGCGGGCGGGTTGTTCGTAGAGGACCGCCGGCCCAGGTCGCGGGGCGGTGCCTTCCGGCGCGGGCAGCGAGCCCGAGGCGGCGAAGCCCGCGTCGGGCACGGCGAGCATCATGGCGAGCCAAAGCGAGCCCGTAACCCCGACAGCAGCAAGGAGCCTCATCCCGTCGCGGTGGCTACCCGCTGGGCGCCAGATCCAAACCTCCGCTGCGCGCGCGCCGGGCGGCGCATGAGGATTCCGCGTCTCGCGCGCCGCTCCCGCGTGCCGTCGCTCCTACAGCGACGGCTGCGACGCGGCGCGCACCGCCGCACCGGCGGCTTCGCGCGACGCGGCGCGATGCGCCTCGCGGCGGTGGCGCAGTTTGTCGCGGTGGCGCTTGACCTGGCGCGCCAGCTCGTCGACGACGAGGTTCAGCGAATGGAGCATGTCGGGCGAGGCATCGCGGGCTCGCAGCGTGACGCCCTTGAGGTAGAGCGTCGCCTCTGCCACCTGGCAGTTGGCGACCCGCGGGTTCGGCTCCTTGAAGATCTCCACCTCGAGTTGGGCGAGGTCGGAAACCTGACGCGCCACCTTGTTCAGGCGGCGTTCGACGTGCGTGCGCATGTCGACGGTCACCGGGACGTTGCGACCCTTGATGTCGATCTGCATCGTAGGCTCCCTTCGTCGGCTTTGGAGTCGGCTTTCGATGCTACGCCTGCTCGCGGCGGATGTAAATGGCCCTCCGCGCAACGTCCAGCAAACCTGGACGGGCTCCAGCGGCGATCCCGAGCCCCTCGCGAGTGCGACAATCGGCGCGGATGAGCCCGGACCTCTCCTGGACGCTCAGCCCGGGCGTGCTGATCGCGGTCGCGATCGTCGCGTGGGTCTACGTCCGGCGCTGGCGCCACGTGCGCCTGGACCCTTCCCCGCGGCGCGCCGTGGATGCGCCCATCTGGAGGCTGTGCTGCTTCATCGCCTCGCTGCTCTGCGTGCTGGTCGCCCTCATCTCGCCCCTGGACGCGCTCGCCGACCAGCTGTTCTTCTCGCACATGCTCCAGCACGTGCTGCTGCTCGATCTCGTGCCGATCCTCGCGATCCTCGGCTTGACGAAGGTGATCCTGCGGCCGCTGACGCGGACCGTGCATGACGTCGAGCGCCGTGCCGGGCCGTTGGCGCACCCGGCGTTCGCGGTCGCGCTCTACGTCGCCGTGATCTGGGCGTGGCACGTGCCGGGCGCGTATGACCTGGCGCTTCGCGATTCCTTCGTGCACGTGCTCGAGCACCTCACGTTCGTGATCGCTGGCAGCCTCTACTGGTGGCATCTGCTCTCACCTATACGCGCGCGGCTGCGCCTCGACGGGCTCGGGCCGATCGTGTACATGGGCTCGACGAAGGTGCTCGTCGGAGCGCTCGGGATGGGACTCGCGTTCGCCCCCACGGCGCTCTACTCCTACTACGTGCACCATGCGCGCATATGGGGCATCTCCGCGCTGGACGACCAGGCGATGGCGGGGCTGATCATGGCGGTCGAGCAGTCGATCGTGATGGGCACCGCCCTCGTCGTGCTGTTCGTGCGGGCGCTCGCCGAGTCAGAGCGCGAGCAGCAGCGGCGCGAGCGCTACGACCTCGTGTCCTAGCGGCTCTGGGTACTACGCGCGCGCGCGCAGGCTCGAGAGGATGCCCCCGTGCCCGGCGATCGCGCCGATCAAGATCGACTCCGGGGGGACCACCGTTCCCGGGAAGACGATGCTGGCGCGCAGCTGGGCACCGTCGCCGATGCTCACCCCGTCTCCGACCACGATCGGGCACATCAGGCGCACACGCTCGCCGATGCGCACGCCGCGGCCGATCCACGCCGGTCCTTCGAGCTCCACGTCCTCGGGCAAGGCCGCGCCGTCGGCGATGATGACGCCCGGGCGCAGCTCCTGTCCCTCGACCTGCAGCCGCAGCTCGCCCCGCAACGCGTCGAAGGTTCCCTTCCTCAGCTCGCCCAGCGAGCCGATGTCGTTCCAGTACTCGCGCACCTCGTGGATGTAGAACGGCACGTCGTTCTCGAGCAGCACGGGGAGCACGTCTTTCGCCCAGTCCACGAACGCACGGTCCGGGAAATAGTCGAAGATCTGCGGATCGAACACGTAGATGCCGCAGTTGCCGAGGTCGGACAGGGCCTCGTCAGGGCTGGGCTTCTCCTGAAAGCCGGTGATGCGGCCTTCGCGATCGTGCAGCACGACCCCGAACTCGCGTGTGTCCGGGACCTGCTTGACTGACAGCGTCGCGATCCCTTTGGTCTCGCGGTGCCGTGCGGCGAGCGCGGTGAGGTCGATGTCGGTGAGCGCGTCTCCGGAGATGACCAGGAACGGCTCGTCCCCGAAGAACTCGGCGCAAGCACGCACGCCGCCGGCGGTCCCGAGCAGCTCCGGCTCGTAGTGGTATTGGATCCGCTCGCCGAAGTGCTCGCGGATCGCGTCGGGGAAGTGGTGCAGGTTCGCGATCACCCGATCGATCCCGTGCCTGTCGAGCAGGTCGACGATGTGCTCCATCACCGGCCGGTCGAGCACCGGCACCATCGGCTTCGTGATCTCGTAGGTAAGCGGGCGCAGGCGGGTGCCCAGGCCGGCCGCGAGGACCATCGCTCTCATCGCGCTGCAGAGCGCTCCTGGCTAGTAGCGGTAGTGGTCGGACTTGTACGGACCGTTCACCGGAACCCCGATGTAGGCGGCCTGCTCGTCCGTGAGCCGCGTCAGCTTGACCCCCAGCGCGTCGAGGTGAAGTCGGGCCACCTTCTCGTCCAGGTGCTTGGGCAGGACGTAGACCTTATTCTCGTACTCGTCGTTCTTGGTGAAGAGCTCGATCTGGGCGATCGTCTGGTTGGAGAAGGAGCTGCTCATCACGAAGCTGGGATGGCCGGTCGCGTTGCCGAGGTTCAGCAGGCGACCCTCCGAGAGCAGGATGATCGCGTGGCTCGAGCGCTCCGCGGTGCCCGGGAAGACCCACTTGTCGACCTGCGGCTTGATGTTGACCCGCTCGATCCCGGCCACGTGCGAGAGGCCGGCGACGTCGATCTCGTTGTCGAAGTGACCGATGTTGCCGACGATCGCCTGGTGCTTCATCCGCCGCATGCTCTCGGCCGTGATGATGTCCCGGTTGCCGGTCGTCGTGATGAAGATGTCGCCTGTGTCGAGCACTTCCTCGAGCGTCCGCACCTCGTAGCCCTGCATCGCCGCCTGCAGCGCGCAGATGGGATCGATCTCGGTGATCACGACGCGGGCGCCCTGTCCGCGCAGCGATTCGGCGCAGCCCTTGCCGACGTCGCCGAACCCGCAGACGACGGCGACCTTGCCGCCGATCATCACGTCGGTGGCACGGTTGATGCCGTCGATCAGCGAGTGTCGGCAGCCGTAGAGGTTGTCGAACTTGGACTTCGTGACGGAGTCGTTGACGTTGATCGCCGGGAACAGCAGTTCGCCGGTCTCGACCATCTGGTAGAGGCGGTGCACGCCCGTTGTCGTCTCCTCAGTGACGCCTTTGATGCCTTCGCCGATCAGCGTCCAGCGCTGCGGGTCCTCGGCGAGCGAGCGCGTCAGGAGGGAGAGGATGACCCCGAACTCCTCGGAGTCGGCGCTTGCCGGATCGGGCACGGCCCCGGCGCGCTCGTACTCGGTGCCCTTGTGCACCAGCAGCGTCGCGTCGCCGCCGTCGTCGAGGATCATGTTCGGGCCCGGCGCGGACGTGCCGTCCGTGTGCCCCCCGTCCACGGCCTCCGGCCAGCGCAGCACCTGCTCCGTGCACCACCAATACTCCTCGAGCGACTCGCCCTTCCAGGCGTAGACGGGCACGCCCTGAGGGCTCTCCGGCGTTCCCCGGGGGCCAACGGCGACCGCGGCGGCCGCGTGATCCTGCGTTGAGAAGATGTTGCAGCTGCACCAGCGGACCTCCGCGCCGAGGGCCGTCAGCGTCTCGATCAGCACCGCGGTCTGAATCGTCATGTGCAGCGAGCCCGTGATGCGCGCGCCCTTCAAGGGCTGAGCCTCGGCGTACTCGCGACGGATCGCCATCAGGCCGGGCATCTCGTGCTCGGCGAGCGTGATCTCCTTGCGGCCGAACTCGGCGAGCGAAAGGTCTGCGACCTTGAAATCGGTCTCCGTCAGCGTGGCGGTGGGGGTCATCATCGAGGCCTCCATGGTAGTGAGCGGCGCATCAGCGTTTGGCGAGGGCGGCCTTGAGCTCGTCGAGGGCCTTCACGGGACCAGGGTCCACGCCGTTCAGCGCCGCGAGGTAGATCGAGACGAGATCGCCAAGCAGCACGAGTGAGATGACCCGCTCGATCGACGTCTGTCCGCGGGTCTCCAGCCGGAAGCTCGCCGCCGCGTTGCCCGCGATCATCTGCTCGGTCAGCTCCATCCTCGCCTTCACGCGCGGATGGGCGTCTGAGTCGTCGAGGAACACCGCGGAGAAGCGCCCGGCGGCGTGCGCGCCCTCCCAGCCGATCAGCTCGTTGTGATCGAGCTCCGGAAGTTCGCTGGCGAAGGCGGGCTGCTTGGCGTTCTCGTTGATCTGCGTCTTCCAGCGGTAGGCGATCGGCGACGTGAGGCCCGCTCCGGCGATCACGGGCACCGTGCCATAGAGCCCGCTCGCGATCTCCTTCGCAAGCGAGTCCGCCGGCGCGTCGGGCCCCCACTCGGCGACGAGCTGCTCCGTATGCGACGCGGCGACGTCGATCTCGGACGTCAGCCGCGGGCCGGCGCCGCATAGGGCGGCGACCTCCAGCGCCGCGACGATCATGTACGCGACGGCGGCACGCGGCTGCAAGCCGCCCGGGAGCGGGATCACGGCCACGCCGTCGGCACGGGCCATCTCGGCCAGGCGCCCGCCGGTCGTCACGACGGTGCGCTTGGCGCCCAGCGCCCCCGCCGACTCGTAGCAGGCGAGTGTCTCCTCCGTATCGCCCGAATAGCTGGCGCACAGAACCATCGTCTCCGGCGTCGTCCACGTTGGCAGACCGTAGGCGCGGGTCACGAAGAACGGCCTCGAGGCATGGTCGCCGAGGGCGGCGCGGGCGAGCGCCCCCCCGATCGCCGACCCGCCCATGCCCGCGACCACGAGCCCGGCCGGAGTGTCCCAGTCCGGCATGATCGCCGACTCGGCGCGCCAGAGGGCGTCGCGCAGCTGCTCGGGCAGGGCCAGCACGCCGGCGAGCTGGTCGGAGACGTCAACCTGGGCGACCGCCGCGCGCGTGAGCTTCTCAGCGGCTGGCGTGGCAGCGATGCTGGCGTCGCTCATCTGGCGCTCGCGTCGTGTCGTGGCGGATTGCAGGTGACCATCGGTCGGGGGCTTTCGTGTCGGGGGACTCGGGTTGGCGGGGACTGTAGCCGGGGCGCGGGCTAGAACTCGATCGCGCCGTCGGGCAACGTGACCCCTGGGAAGATACGCGCCCCGCGGGTGATGACGTTGTCCGCCCCGACGGTGACGCCCTCGCCGAGCACCGCGCCGCCGCTGATCCTGGTGCGCGCGCCGACGCGGCAACCGGCCGCGACGATGCAGTCGCGCAGCTGGCAGCCCTCGCCGATCTGCGACCCGTTGAGCACGACCGAGCGCTCCACCGTGGCGCCGGCGCCGATCGACACGCCTTCGGCGAGCACGGCGAGGCTGCCCACGTGCGCGCCCTCCGCCACGTGGACCCCGCGCTCCAGGACGGCCGGCGGAATCACCCGCCCGAAGACCTCGGCGCTCTCGTGCACCGCCAGCCAGTCGCTGCCGAGACGCTCGCGCACCGCCGTGTCGACGTTGCCCTCGATAATGTCGAACGTTCCCTGCAGATAGCGCGCTGGCGTGCCGATGTCCAGCCAGTAGCTCTCGGATGGGTACCCGTAGAGGCCGTCGCCGACGAGCAGCGGCCACACCTCCCGCTCGATCGAGACGTTTCGGTCAGGGGCCACGAGGTCGAGGACCTCGCGCTCGAGCACGTACGCACCCGCGCTGATCAGGTTGCTCTCGACGCTGTCGGAGCTCGGCTTCTCGACGAACTCCCGCACGGCGCGGTCCTGCTCGAGGATCACGAGCCCGTATGCGGTCGGGTCGGCGACGGGGACCAGCGCGAGCGTGGCCCGCGCGCGGGTCGCCTCGTGCTGGGCGATCTGCCCCGTCAGGTCGAGATCCGTGAGCACGTCACCGTTGAGCATCAGGAAGCGCTCGTCGAGCATCGGTTCGGCCAGCTTCACCGCTCCCGCCGTGCCGCGCGGATCGGGCTCCTCCATGAAGCGCAGGCGGATCCCGAGCGCGGATCCGTCGCCGAGCACGTTGCGCACGCTCGTCGCGAGGAAGCCGCAGGACATGATCACGTCGTCGATCCCGTGCTCGCGCAGCCACTCGAGCATGTAGGAGATGAACGGCCGGTCCACGAGCGGGACCACGGGCTTGGGTACGGTCGATGTGAGCGGGCGCAGGCGGGTCCCCTGGCCGCCCACGAGGATCACGGCCTGGATGGGCTCACCTCCTGCCGATTCCCTCGTAGTGCAGGCCGGCGGCGCGGACCGTCTCGGGGTCCAGGGTGTTGCGGCCGTCGACGAGCAGATCTCCGCGCATGCGCCCGGACACCTCGGACCAGTCGAGCGCTCGAAGCTCCTCCCACTCGGTCACGAGCACGATCGCGTCGGCGTCCTGGACAGCCCCGAACGCCGAATCGCGATACGCCAGCTGCGGCATGAGCTTGCGCGCCTCGTCCTCGGCGATCGGGTCATAGGCGCTGACGACGGCGCCCTCGGCCAGCAGTCGCGCGGCCAGCACCAGCGAGGAGGCGCCGCGCATGTCGTCGGTCTCGGGCTTGAACGCCAGACCCAGGAGGCCGATGCGCTTCCCGGCCAGGCCGCCCAGATGCCGTTGCAGCTTGGAAACCACGCGGCGCTTCTGAAGCTCGTTCACCTCGGTCACAGCGTTCAGAAGCTGGAAATGGTAGCCAGAGTTGGCCGCGAGCAGCTTCAGCGCGCTGACATCCTTGCTGAAACATGAGCCACCGAAGCCGATGCCGGCCTGCAGGAACTTCGGACCGATGCGGTCGTCCAGGCCGACGCCCCGCGCGACCTCGATCACGTCGGCGCCGGTCTCCTCGCAGACGTTGGCGATCTCGTTGATGAACGAGATCTTGGTCGCCAGAAAAGCATTCGCAGCGAGCTTGATCATCTCCGCACTCGCGACGTCGGTGCGCACGAGCGGGGCCTTCAGGGGCGAATACAGCTCGACGACCGCGTCGCCGGCCCAGTCGCCGTTGTCGCCCACGACCACCCGATCGGGGTCCATGAAGTCCTTCAGGGCTGACCCCTCCTTGAGGAACTCCGGGCATGAGACGTAGGCCATCCCTCCCTTGCCGCGGTCGCGGAAGATCCGCTGGATCGTGGCGCCGGTGCCGCACGGCACGGTGGACTTCATGATCAACGCGTGGCGATCGGAGCCAGGCAGCTCGTCCACGACGTCGTTCACTGCCGTCAGGTCGGCATCGCCGGAGTGGGTCGGCGGAGTGCCAACTGCGATGAACAGCAGCCGCGCTTGCTCGAGCGCGTCCTTGGGCTCGGTCGAGAAGTGCAGCCGCTCCGCGTTGCGCGCCAGCAGATCCTCGAGGCCCGGCTCGAAGATCGGCACCTCCCCCCGGCTCAGGCGCTCGATCTTCTCGGCGTCGATGTCCACGCACCACACCTCGCTGCCGAGCTCGGCGAAGCCGGCCGCCGTCACCAGACCGACGTAGCCGGTCCCTATCACGCCGATTGGCTCGCGCGCTGGGCTCATCAGACGCGGAAGGCTAGTTGCTAGCGCCCGCGTTGCCCCCGGCAGCCTGTTGCGGCGGCTCGGCAGCCTGTTCCGACGCCGTCGCGGTCACCCGGAACACCGGATGCTTGGGCGCGATGCGGGCGATCTCCTCCTCGGAAGAGTCGGGTCCGACGCCTTCGAAGAACACTCCCACCTCGGCCTTCCAGCGCTTGAGGTATGCGCGCAGGACCGCTACCTTGCGCTCGTCGTCGATCTCCTCGGCGCGGAATGGCTCAGTGTGACGGCCAAGTCCCAGCCGGCCCTCGTGGCTGACTCGCAGGTTGCGCACCCATTGGGTCTCGCCGCGCGGCGCGACGAGGTAGCGCTGCCCCTCATGGGTGAGCAGGTTCACGGGCGTACGCCGCCACTCACCCGAGGTGCGGCCGCGCACTTCGAGCACGCGCGAGCCCAGAACGCTCACGCCGAGACGAGTGAGCGCCGCGACGATCCGGTTGAAGACGTTCTTCGTGAACCAGCCCGGGCGCTTGAAGTGCGCGCCGGTGGAAGCGTCCATTCCCACCTCTCCTACTGTCCGACCGACAGGAACGCCTCGTAGCGGCGGCTGTCGCGCTCGGCGCGCGCCTGCTGCTCGGTGCCCTCCTTGGCGCTCTCGGCGGCGGCGCGGGCCTCGGCGAGTCTGCCCTCGAGCGTCGAGCGGTCGAGATCCTCCGGCGCGATCGCCTCCTCGACGAGCACGAGCGCCCGGTTCTCGGCGAACTGCAGGTAGCCCTCGGCCTGCGCGAAGCGCACGACCTCCGTCTCGGAGCGGTACAGCCGCAGCTCGGTCGGTTCGAGCCTCGCGAGCACCGGCTCGTGGTGTGCGAGCACGCCGATCGAGCCGACCACCGTGCGGGTCGAGAGCATTTCGACCTCGTCCGAGAACACCTCGCCCTCGGGGGTGAGGACTTCCACTGGGAACTTGCTCCTCGCCATGCCGCTACTTCTTGGCCGCCGCGACGACCTCGTCGATCGTGCCCTTCAGGAAGAAGGCGCTCTCGGGGACCTCGTCATGCTTCCCCTCGATGATCTCGTCGAAGCCCCTGATCGTCTCCTCGATTTTCACGTAGGCGCCGGGGGTCCCAGTGAACTCTTCGGCGACGAAGAACGGCTGCGAGAGGAACCGCTCGATCTTGCGCGCGCGCTGGACGGTGAGCCTGTCCTCGTCGGAGAGCTCGTCGATGCCGAGGATCGCGATGATGTCCTGCAGCTCCTTGTAGCGCTGGAGGATCTCCTTGACGCGGTTGGCGACGCGGAAGTGCTCATCGCCGACCACCTCGGCCTTGAGGATCGTCGAGGTCGATTCCAGCGGGTCGACGGCCGGATAGATGCCTTTTTCGGAGATCGCCCGCGAGAGCGCGGTGGTCGCGTTGAGGTGGGCGAACACGGACGCCGGAGCCGGGTCGGTGTAGTCGTCGGCTGGCACGTAGATCGCCTGAATCGAGGTCACCGAGCCCTCGCGCGTGGAGGTGATGCGCTCCTGCAGTTCCCCCATCTCGGTCTCCAGAGTCGGCTGGTAGCCGACCTGGGAGGGCATCCGTCCCAGCAGCGCCGAGACCTCGGAGCCGGCCTGCACGAAGCGGAAGATGTTGTCGATGAACAGCAGCACGTCCTGCCCCTGGTCCCGGAAGTATTCGGCCATCGTCAGGCCCGAGAGCGCAACTCGCATGCGGGCGCCGGGGGGCTCGTTCATCTGGCCGAAGACGAGCATCGTCTTCTCGAGGACGCCGGACTCCTTCATCTCCAGCCAGAGGTCGTTGCCCTCGCGCGAGCGCTCGCCGACGCCGCAGAATGCCGATAGCCCGCCGTGTTCCTTGGCGAGGTTGTGGATCAGCTCCTGGATCAGCACCGTCTTGCCGACGCCCGCGCCGCCGAACAGTCCGGTCTTGCCACCCCGGGCGTAGGGGGCCAGCAGGTCGATCACCTTGATGCCCGTCTCGAACATCTCGGCGGTCGGGTTGAGATCCACGGCGTCCGGCGCCTCTTGGTGGATCCCGCGACGCTCCATGTCTGCAGGCAGGTCGGGGCCCAGGTCGATGGGCTCGCCGAGCAGGTTGAAGATGCGCCCGAGCGTCGCCTCGCCGACGGGCACCGAGATCGGCGCTTCGGTGTCGAGGACCTCGAGGCCGCGCGATAGCCCGTCGGTTGTGTCCATTGCGACCGCGCGCACGCGGTCGTCGCCGAGGTGCTGCTGAACCTCGCACACGAGCACGCCGCCCTGGCCGGTGATCGGGCTGATCCCCGGCGTCTCCTCCTCGAGCGCGATCTCGGGCCGCACGATCGTGATCGCGTGGTAGATCTCGGGGAGCCTGTCGGGGAAGACGGCCTCGATCACGACGCCCTGGATCTCCTCGACGCGCCCGAGGTTGCGCTGCGGCGCCTCGCCGCCCGAGGACCGGGTCTCGGCGCCTGTCGGCTCGGTGGCTGTGCTCGCGTCCATTGTCTTGATTCTCCTCTTTATCTGTTTGGTCGTCTCGGGCGAGGTTCCGGCGGCGCCAAGGCCCGCCTAGCTCAGCCCCTCTGCGCCGGCGACGACCTCCATGATCTCCTGGGTGATCTCGGCCTGGCGGGCACGGTTCATCTGAAGCGTATAGGTGGTGATCAGTTCTCCGGCGTTGTCGGTCGCATTGCGCATCGCGGTCATCTGCGCACCGTAGAAGCCGGCCGCGGACTCCACGAGCGCTCGGTAGATCGAGATCTCCACGTAGTCGGGGACCAGTCGCCTGAGGATCTCCTCGGGGCTGGGCTCGTATTCGACCAGCGCGCGCGGGGCATCGCGCTCGCGCTCGGACTCGGACTCCTGCTCCTCGCCGGTGATCGTCGCCCTGGAGATCGGGAGCAGCGTTTCGCGGGTGACGCGCTGCGTCAGAGGCGAGACGTACGTGTTGTAGATCAGCTCGACACGGTCCACGTGGCCATCCACGTACGCGGTCATGACGTCGTCGGCGATAGTGCGGGCATCGGCGTAGGACGGGCGGTCGGAGAAGCCGGCGTAGCTGCCGCTCAGCGGATAGCCGCGGAAGGTCATCGACGAGACCCCCCGGCGGCCGCTCACGTACCACTCGCTCTGGAGCCTTTCCTCAGCGAGCTCGCCGCCGATCCGGACCCCGGCGCGGATCACCTGAGAGTTGAAGGCGCCGGCAAGGCCGCGATCGCCGGTGATCAGCAGCAGCCCGACCTTGGCCTCTGTCTCGCGCGCGGTCAGCAGCGCCAGCCGCGATGCCTCGGCGCCGGCGTCACGTGCCGCCTGGCGAGTCATGCGCCTGACAGCGTCGGCATATGGGCGTAGCGCTTCGATCCGCCGTTCGGCGCGACGCAGGCGGGCGCCGGCCACGGTCTCCAGGGCACGCGTGATCTTCTCGATGTTCTTCACCGATGAGATCCTGTTCCTGACGTCGCGCTGGCTGGCCATGGCTGATCGCGCCCGGAGGCCCTAGGCCACCTGGGCCTCCTCCAGCGGCTCGCCCTCCTCGTCGAGGTCGTAGCCGAAGTCCTGTGCGTAACCGTCGACGGCGTCGCGGAGTTGCTGCTGCGTCTCGTCCGACCAGTCGCCTGCCGCGATCTTCGCCAGCACGTCGGCGTGCTGGGAGCGCAGCCGTTCGGTCATGCCGTCCAGGAACTCGGGAACGCGATCGACGTTGATGCGGTCGAGAAACCCGTTCGTCGCCGCGTAGATCTGGGCCGTCTGCTGCTCGACCGGCAGCGGCGCGCGCTCCTTCTGGTTGAGCGTCGTCACCAGCCGCTCACCGCGCGCGAGCGTGCGCTGGGTGTCGGCGTCGAGGTCCGAGCCGAACTGGGAGAACGCCTCCAGGTCACGGAACTGGGAGAGCTCGAGCTTGATCCGCCCGGCGACTTTCTTCATCGGGGCGATCTGCGCGTTTCCCCCCACGCGGGAGACCGAGATGCCGACGTTGATCGCCGGCCGGACGCCGGCGTTGAAGAGTTTTGACTCCAGGAAGATCTGCCCGTCGGTGATCGAGATCACGTTCGTGGGGATGTAGGCCGATACGTCACCGGCCTGCGTCTCGATGATCGGGAGCGCCGTCAGCGAGCCGCCGCCGAGCTCGTCGTTCAGCTTCACGGCTCGCTCGAGCAGGCGCGAGTGCAGGTAGAAGACGTCGCCGGGATAAGCCTCACGGCCTGGCGGGCGGCGCAGCAGCAGCGACATCTGGCGATACGCATAGGCGTGCTTGGTGAGGTCGTCGTACACGCACAGCGCGTGGCCGCCGCGGTAGAGGAAATACTCGCCCATCGCGCAGCCCGCGTACGGTGCCAGGTACTTGATCGGCGCTGCTTCGTTGGCGGGCGCGGCGATGATGATCGTGTTGTCGAGCGCACCGTGTTCGTCGAGCGTCTGCGCGAGCGCGACGACCGTCGCCATGCGCTGCCCGATCGACACGTAGATCGACACGACGCCCGTGTTGCGGTTGTTGATGATCGCGTCGACTGCGATCGCCGTCTTGCCCGTCTGGCGGTCGCCGATGATCAGCTCCCGCTGTCCGCGGCCGATCGGGATCATCGCGTCGATCGCCTTCAGGCCTGTCTGCATCGGTTCCTTCACCGGCTGGCGCTGCACCACGCCGGGCGCCTTGAACTCGGCCGGACGGGTCTCAGTCGTCGCGATCTCGCCCTTGCCGTCGAGCGGCCGTCCGAGCGGGTCGACGATGCGCCCAAGCAGTGCCTCGCCCACCGGGATGTCGAGCAGTCGCCCGGTGCGGCGCACCGTGTCGCCCTCGGACACCTGTTCCCACTCACCGAACAGCACCGCGCCGACGTTGTCGGACTCTAGGTTCAGTGCGAGCCCTGTCACCCCATGCGGGAGTTCGAGCAGCTCAAACGACACGCAGTTCTCGAGGCCGTGCAACCGCGCGATGCCATCGCCCACCGACAGCACGGTGCCGACCTCGGTCAGCTCCGCACGCCCGCCGTCGATTCCCTCGATGCGACTCTTGAGGATGCTTGTGATCTCGTCTGGGTTGATGTGCATGTCGGTTCTCCTGATTTGAATATGGCCCGCCCGCGGCCCTCTAAGTAGCTCCTTGGGCAACGTGCCTGCGCAGTTGCTCCAGTCGGTTGCGGATGGAGGCGTCGAGGATCGAGTTGCCGACCCTGACCACCAGGCCGCCGAGGATTTCGGGGTCCACGCGCGTGGCGAGCTTGACCTTGCGGTCGGCGCGCTCGGCGATCTGTCTGGCCAGGCTCTCGGTCGTTCCCTCATCGAGCGCGATCGCGCTGGTGATTTCCACGGGGAGGGTCCGGTTCTCCTCCTCCCACAGCTGCTCGAACGCCTGGCGGATGCGGAAGATCACAGGCATTCGGTGCTTTTCGATCAGCAGCGCCAGGAAGTTCACGAAGATCTCCTCGGCGCCCACAAGCACGCGGCCGAGCGCGTCCTGCTTCTCGGAGATCGAGAAGTACGGTGAGAAGAAGAAGACGGCGAGGTCGCGATTCTCGTTCAGCGCGTCGACGAACTGCGCGAGCTGTTCGCGCACCTGGTCCAGCTTGCCCGATTCGCGGGCGACCTCGAACAGCGAGCGGGCGTATACCTTGGCGATCTCCTCCATCAGTTGCTCGACGCGCCCGACGCGAGACCGCTGAAGTCCATTTCGCGCAGCGCCTCCTCGACCAGGCGCTTCTGGTCGTCCGGGGTGAGCGCCTTGCGTGTCACCTTCTCGGTGGCCATGATCGTGAGGTCCGCGACCTCGTTGCGGATGTCGTCGAGCGCGCGCTTCGTGGCTGCTTCGATTTCGCGCTGGGCCCGCTGCGAGGCCTCCGAAACGAGCTCCTGGCCCCGCTCTTTGGCTTCGTGCTCGTGAGCCTCGGCCGTCTGGCGCGCGCGCTGGATGATCTCGTCCGCCTGCTCCCTGGCCTCCCTCAGCCGCTCGCGGTATTCGGTCAGGATCTGCTCGGCGTCGGCGCGCGTGCGCTCGGCGGTGTCGAGCGACTCTTCGATCGTCCGCTGGCGGCGTTCGAGCGCGGCGCTGATCGGCGGGAATGCGTACTTGGCGAGCAGGATCATCGTGATCCCGAACACGAGCAGCGTCCAGACCATCAGACCGATACCCGGCTTGATCAGAAAGCTCCCCTTGGCGGCGAGCGGAGTCGCTAGATCGTGTGCAAGCGGGGCGAGCATGGCGCTAGACGATGAAGGCGGCCAGAAGACCGGCCACGAGCCCGTAGAAGAAGCAGGCCTCCGTCAACGCGAACCCCAGAAACTGAAGCTGGGTGATCTCGTCTTTCATCTCCGGCTGGCGGGTTATCGCTTCGATCGCCTTGCCGAAGACGAGTCCGATGCCGACGCCGGCGCCCACGGCCCCAAGGCCGCCGCCCACGCCGAGGCCGATCGACTTGCCGGCCTTGGCTATTTCTTCAGTGGCCGCCAAGAGGGTGATGAGAGCTATGTGCACGGCGATTGGCTCCTTTAGTGATCCTCGGCGACCGCGCCGCCGAGATAGATAGCGGTGAGGAGAGAGAAGATGAACGCCTGCAGGGCGGCCACAAGGCCGACCTCGAATGCGAACAGGATGATGCCGAAGGGGAGCGTGAACCAGCCGAGCCAGGCCGAGCCCAGGATCACGGCGAGCGCCCCCGCCATGAACAGGATGATCAGATGGCCCGCAAGGACGTTGGCGAAAAGACGAATCGTCAGTGAGAGCACGCGCATGAGGTTGGACAGCACCTCGAGGAAGAAGAGGGGCACCACCATGGCGCCCTGGACCCCGCCTGGGATGAGCCCTTTGAGGTAGCCGATCGGGCCCTTGGCGCGTACGCCTTCGACCGTGTAGGAGACGAACACGACGAGCGCCAGCACGAGCGGGATCGAGAGGTTCGCCGTGGCCGCATAGAGCGAGAAGGACGGGATCTGCAGGCCGAAGACGGTGATCTCGTTCTCGGTGTTGGTCGGCAGCGGTATGTAACTGATCAGGTTCGAGAAGAGGATGAAGAGGAACAACGTGCCGATGAACGGGAACCACTTCGCCGCCATCCTTTCGCTCATCGAGCCGCCGGTGATGTTGTCGTGCATCAGGCGGAACAGGAGCTCGACGCCCGCCTGCACCTTGTTGGGGCGCTGACGCATGCGCCGCGCGACGTAGATCATCGTCGCGGAGGTGAGTACCGCGGCCAGGATCAGGTAGAGGACGGCCTTGTTGATCGAGAAGACGCCAAGGTTCACCCAGTTGTCGAGTTTGAACTCGTTCTGCGGTTCATAGCTTGTGTTGCGCGTTCCACTGAAGCCATAGGCGGCGACCAGCACGACCAATCCGGCCACGTAGATGCCGAACAGGATCCGGAGCGTCCGTTTGAGGTTGGGCTTTCGCGGCGCTCCGGGGTCGACGCCGGAACCCTGCTCTCCCTCGCCGGGACGCTGCTCCTGGGCAGCTACGGGCCGCTCCGCGACGGCACTCATGAGGTGCTCGGCCTTCCGCGCGTCGTGGACCCGCGCTGAATCGGACCCTCTCGCGTCACCAGCGACATCACGAAATACACGGTGAACGCGGCGAGCACGAGCACGGCCGCCATGATGCCGTCAGCCTTGCCGCCCGCCAGCTTTGCGAAGACGACGGCGAAGGCGACGATCCAGACGCGGGCCATCATGGCGCCCACGAGCAGCCCGGCGCGCAGCTTCGGATCGCCGGCCGTCCGACCACGCTCTTGTACGTAGGCCGTGCCGACGCGGGTCAGCAGCCAGGCGCCGGCGCCGACGAGGTAGCCGAACAGCGGCAGCCCCCCCACGAGCACGAACGGGCCCGTCGCGAGCACCAGGCACACGTCGAGATAGCGGACAAAGAACACGTCAGCTCGGAAATCCGGGGCGCCGTCCGTGGCAGAGGGTCCACAGGCGCCGGCGGCGAGGCAGCGATCTCAGCGCGGAAAGGCGGAAACCACGGTCACACGCCCGGCAGTCGGCTCGGCGGCGCCCCGAGAGCATGGAGGGACGCAGACGTCCGGCGCTCATGCCCTCGGGAGCGTCGAGGTGTCCGTCTGGGAGCTCGCGGGCGCGAGGCGTCGCGGGGAACCCCTGCTCGGTTGGCTCGGAGGCGGAGCCCTCGTCGGCTCCGGGCAGGGTCGCGTCCTCGTTGGCGTCGAAATCTGGCATGTGCGTACGGCCACCCTACAGACGGGAACGTCGCCGCGCTGTTCGCGGCTTGACCGTCGAAACGTCCCTCAATTGTCGGCGGCAGCGCCGCCAGTCTAGCCGCTCTGGGACTTCGTAACAAGTTTGTGACATGCGGTACGCAGGGCGCCGGGCGCTCTCGACTGCCTCAACGGCGGACGCGCGCGGGCGTGGGCGGAAGCCTCGCCGTGGCGTCTTCGGCCCGCCCTCCGGCGTTCGGCGAGCGCCACGACGGCCACGCTGAGCGCGATCGCAAGCAGGCCGCCGATGATGTCGAAGACGAAATGATTTCCCGTGGCGATCACGGCGAACGCCGTTACGCAGGGGTACAGGATCGCCAGCCCGCGGACCCACCGCCGTGCCGACATGCGCCACAGCGCCAGGCTGCACCAGACCGCCCAGGCGATGTGCAGCGATGGCATCGCCGCCAGCTCGTCCGCGTGCGAGGCCAGCGAGCCGCTGTGGAAGGAGCCGAAGGCGTGTGACGATTCGACGATGTCGATGAATCCACCGAGCATCCGCGGAGGCGCGACGGGATACACCCAGAACACCACGAACGCGAGCAGGTTCACCAGCACGAGCGAGTTTCGCAGCGGCCTGTAGATGTCGGCACGGCGCCACCACAGCCAGCCGAGCAGGCCGAGCGTGACGACGAAATGGGCGTTGTCGTAGTAGTCGGAGAGGATCACGCCGAGCGTGTGCTGCCCCGCGAGCCAGGTGTCCAGTGCGTGCTCGGGGTCGAGGTGAAGCGCCTGCTCTGCGTGCAGCAGGCCTTCGGCGTGAGCGAGCGCCGCGTGCAGGCGCAACGGGGCGAAGTTCGTGACGGCTTCATAGACCCAGAGCAGCCAAAGCAGCGCCAGCGCCTCGACCCACCAGCGCGAGCGCCTGCGGGCGGGCGAGACGGAACCGACGCCCTGAGCGACCTGAGCCGGTCCCTGGGTATCGAGCGAAACGGCAGTCGACAAGGCGTCGATGTTAGCCGCAGCTCAGGCCGGCACGGGTTGAAGGCCCCGTCCGGCGAGCGTCTCGAGCACGGCCGGCAGCGCCGCGACGGTGTGGCGCCAGGAGCCCGGGGCGCCATAGTCGTCGCCGTCATGCAACAGCAGCACCGAGCCCTCGGAGGCGCCTCGCGTGAGCAGTGACGCGATCGACGCCGCTGTCGCGCGCCGCTCCCAGTCGCGACCCCACTCGCTCCACAACAACGTGCGCCAGCCACGACGCCGCGCGAGCCGCAGCGCGGAGGCGTTCAGCATCCCATAGGGCGGCCGGTAGATCGCCGGCGAGCGGCCTGTGAGGTCCTCGATCGTCGCCTGCGCGCGCTCGATATCCGCGCGGACCTGCCACGGCGCCATCCGCAGCAGGTTGTGGTGGCGGTCGCAATGCAGCCCGATCTCATGGCCCGCCGCCGCGATCTCGGCGCCGAGCGAGGGGTTGCGACGCAGCTGCTCGCCGACGAGGAAGAAGGTCGCGTGCACGCCGGCGGCGGCGAGGGTCTCCAGCACCGCCGCGGTCCCCTGAGCGTGCGGGCCGTCGTCGAACGTGAGCGCGTATCCGGCGCCGCTCGCCGTTCGACACTCGACTCCGAGTGCCTCCCGCAGCCGCGGCCAGAGCTGCGCCAGCGCCGGCAAGACGTAGCTCGCCATCGCGAAGCCGGCGAGCGCGCTCCCGGGTGCGGGAGCCGGAGTGCGATGATCGTAGGTGGACATGATCGAACTCGTGCTGGGAATCCTGGCGGCCGTAGGCGCCTCGACCCTCTACAGCCTAGGGATTGCCCTGCAGGCGCTCGACGCCAAGGAGGCGCCCCACGAGGAGCACCTGCGGCTGGCTCTGGCCTGGCGCCTGGCCCGGCGCGCGCGATGGCTCGCGGGCACGGGGCTCTCGATGCTCGGCTGGCCGCTTCAGATCGTGGCGCTGATGCTGGCCCCGCTCGTGGTCGTCCAGCCGGCGCTCGCGGCAGGATTGGTGCTGCTGATGCTCCTCGCCGAGCGCCTGCTTGGAGAGCGGGCCGGACGCTACGAGCACCTTGCCGTCTGGGCGATCGTGATCGGCATGGTGGGAGCCGCCCTGACGGCGCCTGCGCACACTTCCAGCCACGCCGGCGGCCTCACGATCACGCTGGTGCTCGTCGGTCTAGGGGTTGCGAGCCTGCTCCCGTATCTGCTGAGCGCCGTGGGCCGCTCGCCGGCCGTGGTGACGATGATCGGGGCGGGGCTCGCCTTCGGCTGGAGCGGAGTCGCCACCGCGCTAACCGCCGATGCGCTTGAAGTAGGACACACCACGACGGCGATCGCTTGGGGCCTTTCGACGGCGGCCGCATCGGGGCTGGGCGTGCTCAGCGAGATGAGCGCGCTGCAGGCCCGGCCGGCGATCCAGGTGGCCCCGGTCGTGTTCGTCACTCAGACGGTGATCCCAGTGGTGCTCGCGCCGCTGTTGCTGGGCGAGCGCTTCACCGCGACCCCGCTGGGTGGGGTTCCGCTGGCCATGTCGCTGGCGCTGCTTGTCGCCGGCGCCGCTGCGCTTGCGCGATCGCCGCTGCTGCTCGCGCTGATGGCCGGCGAGCGCGAGGTCAGCGTTGCGAGCGGCTCGACCCCCAGGCCGACCGAGCCGAGCCATGAGACGATTCGCTCGAAGCCCGCCACGGAGGCCGCCGAGCCGTCGAGTTCGACGACGAGCACGTCGCCCGCCCGCATCTTGCCATGAGGTAGGCGTCCCGTCGCATTGACGCGCTCCGCGCCGCTGACGGACGTGCCGCCGGCCGTACGCGCGAGAACCAGCTGGCCCACCGAGAGTCCGCCTGGCGGCGCCAGGAAGTAGAAGCGATGACGCAGGCCCAGCGCGCGAGCCTGGGAGCGAAGCGTGCCCCGCGTGCGAACCCACCGCAGCGGTGCCGAGCTCGGGACTTCCGGGAGCAGCTCGTCTCCGAGTGAGCGCACGGCGGTGACTCGCTGTGCCGAGGGCACTCCGGCATCGTCGGCGAAGGAGACGTGGACGCCGCGGCCGGCGAGCTCGGCGGCCACGACCTGAAGGTATGCAGCGGGCACGTGCGCGACCACCGCCACCTCGCGCTGACTGGTCTTGACGTGCTTGAGCGGGGCCGCACCGAGAACCATGCCCGCGATGGCTGTGACCTCGTCGGTCGACATCACCCAGGAGCCGACGCCGAGCAGGATCACCACCTGCGTCAGCGTCGCGACGAGGCGCATTCGCCAGACCGGAATCGGCCGCACGCGTGGCGGCGTGTTCAGCACCACATCGACAGCCGGCGTCGGGTCGTGCGGCTCGATCGCCTCCTCGTTGGTCGGGGAGCGGCGGGCGAAGCTCGCCCTCACGTGCTCGCGCAGCTCGTGCGTGTCGTTGGCGAGTCGCAGCAGCTGCAGCGACGCCATCGCCCGGGTGTTCAGACGGGCGTGGCCCACGGGCAGCCCGTAGGAGACGACCGGCGTGCCAGCGGCCCTCGCCTCGAGACACGTGACGCCTCCGGTCGAGTGCACGAGCACATCGGCCGCGGACAGCAGCTCGGGCATCCTGTCGGTGAAGCCGTATACGCGCACGCGAGGTTCCATCGCGAAGGTGCTGCGCAGCTTTTGCGCGAGGTGCTCGTTTCGTGCGGCCAGGCAGACGATGCTGGTCACCTCCGGCACCTTTGTGAACTCGCGCACGGCGCCGGCGATGTCACCAACTCCCCAGCCGCCGCCGGACACGACGACCATGCGCCCGTCCTCTGGCAGTCCCAGCGAGCGACGCGCCTCCTGCGGGCAGCGCGGCTCGAGGAACTCGGCCGATATCAGGGGGCAGACGAGCTGCACGCTGCCGTGGCCGGCGATCCGCTCGACCGAGGGCATCGACTCGCCGTACATCACGAGGTGCATGTCGATTCCGGGCTGCGCCCAGAAGAACAGCCCCGTGAGGTCGGTGATCGTCGCGACGGTCGGGCAGCCGACCGCACCCGTGCGGCGCAGGTGGGCCAGGACCACCGTTACGGCGGGGTAGGTTGACACCACGACGTCCGGGGCGTATTCGCCGATCGTGCGGGCCAGCGGGCGCGATCCGAACGTGCACAGCAGACGGCGGGCGAGCGCCCGCACGGGGGCGACGCGCTCGAGCAGCCAGTACACGACGGTGTATGTCCACGGGAAGAAGCGCAGCTGCACCCGGTAGCCGTCCTCGACGACGGGTCGCACCAGCCGCCCCATTGCCGCGAGCCCGTCGATCACGGTGACCTGGGCAGCCTCGCCGGAGTCCCTGATCTGCTGCGCGAGAGCTCGCGCTGCCGCGGCGTGACCCTCGCCGACATCGGCAGACAGAATGAGGACGCGGCGGGGACCCGGGTCCCGGCGCGGTGTGGCTTTGCGGTAGCGGCGTCGCATAAGAGGTCGATCGCGCCTGCGCGGCGGGCGATGTGGCGCAAACGTGCGCGCCCGTACGGTGCCCCCGACGGGCGCAGCTGCCACCACAGGCTACCGGCCCCGCAGAATGCTTGCACGTCCGCCAGACGTAACAATGGGCTCATACAGGCCACAACCCCCATAACACGGGCTCCAATCGCCCGAGATGAGCCCGAGGGGACGGCCCGCACCGGGCGTTCGACCCGTGTTCTGGAGGTTCTTGGTGCGCTCGGGCTGCTGGGCGTGCTGAGCAGCGTGTTCCTCCTCACGGCCGGCGCCGCGACGCGTCCCTCGGCGTTCGTCCCCGCGCGCAGCGGCGGCTGGCCGGGCTGGATGGCGGGGCCGCTGCGGGGCCTGGACGTCGGCCTGACTCCCAACAGCTTCCAGGTCTACATGCTGATCATGTCGGCGAGCTACGTGCTGGTGCTGATCGCGTCGCGGGCCCTGCCGGCGCGGGCGCTGGCGGCGACGATCGTGGCGGCCAACGTGATCCTGCTGCTCGGCCCGCCGCTGATCTCACAGGACGTCTTCGGATACGTGGCGTTTGCGCGCATGGGCGGCCTGCACGGGCTCGACCCGTACACGCATGTGGCGGCCGAAGCCTTCACCGATCCCGTCTATCCGTTCGTCGGCTGGCCGTTCAAGCATTCGCCGTACGGCGCCCTGTTCACGCTCTCAAGCTATGCGGTCGCGCCCCTCGGCATCGCCGGCGCGTTGTGGGCGTTCAAGGGGCTCGCGGTCGCGTCGAGCCTCGCAGCGGTGGCGCTCATCACCCGGGCGGCGGGACGCCTCGGGTGCTCGCGACGCTGGGCCGCCGCCTTCGTCGGCCTGAACCCGGTGCTGCTGGTGCTGGCGGTCGGCGGCGCCCACAACGACACGCTGATCCTGCTCGTCTTCGCCGTCGCGCTCGCGCTCACGGCGGGCAGCAGCGTGCGCTTCAGGGCCGCTGCCGCCACGCTCGTTGCCGGCGTGGGGATCAAGGTCACCGCCGGGCTGCTGCTCCCGTTCCTGGTTCTCGCCGCCCCGCGACGGGAGCGCCTGGCCGCGCTCGCGAGCGCGGGCGTCAGCCTGCTCGCGCTCGGAGCGCTGGCGCTGATCGGATTCGGCTCGCACGCGCTCGGATTCCTGAATGCGGTCGGTGAGCAGCAGCAGCTGGTCGCGACTCACAGCATCCCGGCCGAGACCGCCCGCCTCGTGGGGCTGACCGGTACACCCACCTGGTGGCGCCACCTTTTCGTTGCCGGCTTCATCGCGGTGTTGGCGATCGAGCTCTGGCGGACGGCCCGCGGAGCTGACTGGCGCGCGGCCGCCGGCTGGACGACGCTGGCACTGTTGCTCTCGACGGCTTGGCTGCTTCCCTGGTATGCCGTCTGGCTGCTGCCGCTAGCGGCCGTCAGCCACGACCGGCGCCTGCGCGCCGCCACGCTTCTGTTCTGCGCCTACGCCGTCCTGATCCACCTGCAGCTCGCCGACGCCGTCCTCAGCCCGCACAACACGCGCATCTCCTACCACGTCCACACCGCGATCCCCGGACTTCGCCACGGCCTGGAACTCACCGGTTTCGAAGTCCTTCACAACGTCCAGCTCGATCTCCGCTGGTGATGCCTCCGGGCGCAGCAGCCGCAGGCGGACCGCGTCCAGGCGCCTGAACTTGAGGATCTCGAGCACGTACACGAGGTACACGCTCGCCGCGACGACGATCGCGCCGAAGCCCGCCAGGACGAGCGTCCAGCCGAAGTCGAGGTGGCCTTTGTGGTCGCTGTAGGGGATGAAGCGCAGCGCCAGGGCGAGGCCTGCGAGCAGGAGCGTCCACGCGTACAGGTAGGCGATCGTGCGCCGGCTGGAGAAGCCGATGCGGGCCATGCGATGGTGGAAGTGCTCGCTGTCCGGTCGGTAGATCGGCTGCTTGTACTTCAGCCGCTTGAGCACGACGAAGGTGGTGTCCAGGAAGGGAACCGCAAGCAGGATGAGCGGCAGCACGAAGGATACGACGGCAGCCGTCTTGACCGCCGCCTCGACCGCGGTCACGCCCATCAGCAGCCCGAGCAGGTTCGCGCCGCAGTCGCCCATGAAGCTCGACGCGGGCGGAAAGTTGTAGATCAGGAAGCCGAGCGCAGCACCGGCGGTCAGCGCGGCGAGCACGCCAGGCTGCTGGCGTGCCAGGTCAAACGCGATCACCGCCATCGCCGCGGCGATGATCGCGCAGACCCCCGCCGTGAGACCGTCGACGCCGTCGGAGAAGTTGACCACGTTCATCATCGCGACGAGCCCGAGCACCGTCAGCAGCGGCCCGGCGTTCGTCACGCCGGCGTTGGGGAAGTGCAGCAGGCCGATGAACGGCAGCGTGATCGACTTCACCGCAACGCCGAAATGCACGACGATCACAGCCGCCACGACCTGACCGGCGAGCTTCACCGCGGGCGGCAGCTCGAAGCGGTCGTCGAGGGCGCCCACGATCGTTATCACCGCCGCGGCCAGCAGCACGCCACGCCACAGTTCGTGGTCTTTGTTGTAGCCGGCGGGCAGCCAGACGAGAATCGCGACCAGCGCGCCGGCGAAGATCGCCAGGCCTCCAAGCAGCGGCGTCGGACGCTCAGAGAGACCCCGCTCGCGCGGTTCGTCGATCGCGCCCACGGCCCTCGCGAACCGCATCGTGAGCGGCGTCAGGACCGCGGTCACGGCCGCGGCGGTCAGGAAGGCGTAAAGCGCTTCGAGCTCGTTCGGATGCGCCATCGAGTCGCGCACAGCATCGCACGCGCCGGGGTCGAAGGCGCCTGGGCTTCGGGCGACGCCCCCTCGGGCGCCCGCAAAGCGGAGCGCCGGGCGCGTCGCTCGCAGGCCTCAGGCGGCGATCGGCGGCGCGAGGCGTTCGCCTGGCGGCTTCAGGAACGCCGCGTAGCTGCGCATCGTCAGCTGCGCCTCGAGTCCTCTGACGGTTTCAAGCGTCACGCCGATCACGATCAGCAGCGAGGTGCCGCCGAAGAGAAAGGTGGCGTGGGTCTGGGCGATGAGCACTGTCGGGAGCGCGGCCACGAGCGCCAGGTAGACCCCGCCGGGAAGCGTGAGACGGGCCAGGAGCCGGTCCAGGAACGCGGCCGTCGGCCGGCCCGGCCGCACGCCGGGGATGAAGCCGCCGTGCTCGCGCAGCGAGTCCGCCTGGTCGAGGGGGTTGAAGGTGACCGCTGTGTAGAGGAACGTGAACGCGACGATCAGCAGCGACTCGCCGAGCACGAATGGCCACCCATTGGGGTTGAAGAAGCTCGAGAGGCTCTTCGCCCAGCCGGCGTGGACGTACTGCCCGGCGGTTGGAGGGAAGGCCATCAGCGTCGCGGCGAAGATCACCGGTATCACGCCCGCCATGTTCAGGCGCAACGGCAGGAAGGTCCTTCCGCCCTGGCTGATCCGTCCGCCGACGACACGGCGGGCGTACTGGACGGGCACCCGCCGCTCGCCGGTCTGGATGAACACGATCGAGGCGACCACCGCCAAAGCGATGAACGGCATCATCACCTTGAAGATCGCGTCCGGGCTCGTCCACCAGCGCTCAAGCCCGCGCGGCAGGCCCGCGAGGATGCCCGCCATGATCAGCAGCGAGATGCCGTTGCCGATACCGCGCTTGGTGATCAGCTCGCCGATCCACATGAGCAGCACGGTGCCCGCCGTCAGTGAGATCACGATCAGCACCACATGCGGTGCGTCGAAGCGCTCGAACACCGGCGCAGCGCCCGGCGTCTGGGTGGAGCGAAACAGAAAGACGTAGCCGATCGACTGAACCGCCGCGAGCGCCACGGTCAGGTAGCGAACGTATTGCACGATGCGCGCCTCGCCGATCTCGCCTTCCTTGCGTAGCTTGATCATGCCCGGCGTCACGGCGCCGAGCAGCTGTATGACGATCGAGGCCGTGATGTACGGGCCGATGCCCAGCGCAAACAGCGAGACCCGCGACAGCCCCCCGCCGGAGAACAGGTTCAGAAGGCCGAAGATGTTCGAGCCGCCCAACTGGGACTGGGCGCTCTGGACCCCGGCGACGTTCACCCCCGGCAGCGGCACGAACGAGCCCAGCCGGTAGACGAACAGCAGCAGCACGGTGAACGCCAGCTTGCGGCGGATCTCGGTGTCGCGTAGCGAGTTGACGATCACATTTCCCAAAGCATTGCGTCTCGTCCTCGTTTCGGGGGGATGGAGGACGAGACGTACGATCATCCTACTACATCTTGTAGTATATGGCTAGGCTTGCGAGCGGCTGGCAGGTGCCAGCGGCGACCCGGAGAGGCGCCGCTGGCACCCGGCCGTCGTCTCAGCGCCGGTGGGCGCCGGACCCGTGGCCCGCGTGGCGGATGTGACGCGCTCCTATCGCGCGCCTGCTCGCCAGCGAACCGCTGTGGAGGACGAATCGCGCAACCGAGGCGCCGAGCTGCTGACCAGCGTCCTCGTCCAGTTGCGTGTGGACGCCGGCGAAGACGCGACTCGCGCTGGCCTCGTTGGCCGCGGCGGCGTAACCGCTGAACTGCCGCGTTGTTCCCGGCATGACCTCGGAAGTGACGGTGAGCGCCTGGGCGTCACCGTGAAAGAACGAGCTCAGGACACTCGCCCCGGCCGCGCTGATCGCCGCGTGCGCGCCCGGGTAGGACGGTTCGGCGGGTGTTTTGCCGAGCGGCGTCCAGGTCGGGGTGGCCGTAAACCCGGGGAACCCTGAGCGGATCGCGCTCTGTGGGCGCCACACGTCGTAGGTGTACTTGGCGTCATAGAACGCGATCACGGTGTCCGCGAGGGACACGTTGAGCTGCGCGAACAGCTGGGCGTCCTGGACGAGCGAGTCGTGATGCGCCAGAGAAGCGCTCTGGGCGATCTCGTTCCAGTAATCCCAGATCCCACCGCTCCAGAAGGTGGCGATCGTGGTCTGGTCGGCTGTTCGCGTGGCGCTTGTGTTCTGCCCGAGCGACTGGACCTGCGCCAGCGACTGGAGGTAGGCGCTGCTGGTCAACGGCGCAGGAGCCGGCGGGCGAAACTGGCTGGCCCGCACGAGCACGAACGGCTTCACGTTGGCCCAATGCGTGAACGCCGCAGTGGCCGGCGGGGTTGGCTCGAACACGCCAGGGCCGGGAGGCACGGAGTAGAGCGGAGGGGTCACGCCCGATCCGTCCTGCGCACGGTTGGCGAGGATTGCCTGGGCCGCTGCACTTCCGGCCTGGACCCCGCGGGCGCGGCGCGCGTCAGCGCGTATCCCGGCTAGGTCCGCGCTCAGCTCGCTGTCAAGTGCCGCCTGCTGGGAGGGGTACAGGGCGACGAGCACGTCGTGCGCAGCCTGGTCGGCCGCTGCGGTGGCAGACGCCGACCTCTTGAGGATGTGCTCGGGCAGGTACGGCGTGCCGCCCTCGACGGCGACGACGGCGTCGTAGATGCCCAGATGGAGCATCGCGAAGGCACGCGTGGCGTGAATCGTCGGCGGCTGCAGCGGCTGCGGGATTTTCGTCCGCACGATCGCCAGCAGCGTCCGGTTCCACTCGATCGCCGCGTTCGGCGGGGGAGCCGGCACGGCGGAGGTGCTCGGCGCCGGCGCCGGGGAGGTAGGCGCGGGTGCGTTGGCTGGGGGCGACTGGGCGAAGGCGGAGGGCGCAGCCACCGCGGAAGCCAGGAGCCCGGCCAGGACGGACAGTCTACGTAGGGTCATCGGATGCCTCTCTTGTCTGGGTTGTGAGCCGCGCACTACGACTTGTCGTCGTCCTACGCAGAGTCGTATATCCACAGACGCCGGAGCCGCCGGTTCCTTCCTTGCGCCCGAAAGGATTTTTTGACGCGCTCGGGCTGGCGACCGTCCGTCTACCGGCCCCTACCACTACACGACGTAGTAGACTCGGCGGCACCCTTCAATCCGATCGACGGAGCGTGCCGTGCAGACCCATGAGATCCATATCGCGGGAGGCCGCGAGGCGGTGAGCGAGATCCGCCGCCAGCTATTCGCCTTCTCGGAGGTCCTCGAGGTGCTGGCTACCAGCCGGCCGGATTCGCTGGTCGTCGTGTTCTCGGGGCGCCCGCGCCCAGCAGAGTGGAACGGCCGTCTGCGTGATGCCGGCTACGAGCTGCTCCGCCGCCCCGCCAACCGCTACGGTGAGGTCACCCCGCGGCGCCTGATGGTTGCCCACCGAGCGGCGCGTTCCGAACCGCCGGCAGAGCGCTCGAATGCAGCGGCCGCCCGTCGTTCCAGAGCTCGGCGCCGTCTGCGCCCCCGCGCCATTTCAGATGCGCCGCAGCTCCGCCCCTGGGCGCCTCGCCCGCAGCCCGGCCGGTTCGGCACCCGCCACGGGCGGTGATCAAGCGGTTTCTCGAAGCGCAGGCGGCCGCGATCGAACCTGTCAATGCCCCGTGGCTACATGCAGCGTCCGCGCGACACGTCGGCCCCAGTCGCGCCGCGGGAGCGTCAGGAAGCACGCGAGCAGCGGCAGTAGTGTCATGACGGCCAGGCACGGCTGCGAAGAAAGCAGCGGAAGATTGAAGCTCGCATGCGCGGAGGCGACTTCGCTCGAGCGCCACATCAGCGCGGCGAGGCTCGAGAGCGCGAGCAGCGAAGCCGGCGCCCACCAGAGTGGCAGGCGCCGGTGCCCCAGCTCCCCCAGCAGCGAGTCGACCCGCTCCGGCGAGATGCCCGCGGCCTCAGGCGGGCCGCTCCCCTCGAATGCGAGCATGGCCGCTGCCAACGGGCCCGTCTCGCCGGCGCTGGCCCGGACGGCCGCGTCGTCGGCGCTGAGCTCGGCCAGGAGGGCGTAGCGCTCGCCAAGCGGCCGCAGGACCGGCAGGAAGAAGAGAGCCTGGCTGACGACACGCGCGAACGCGAAGCGCAGCGGATCCCGCAGACGCAGGTGGTGGTGCTCGTGCGCCAGCACGGCCTCGAGCTCCTCATCTGAGAGCAGCTCGAGCGTCCGGCGCGAGACGTACACCTGCGGCCGCAGAAACCCGGCGCAGAAGGCCAGCGGCATGGAATCCTCGATCACCGTCACCGTCGGATGTCCCGCGAGCGACCCCACGATCCCCATGCGACGCATGAAGCGCCTGTAGTCGCGTCGCTGGCGCCAGCTCGCCCGCAGCGCGACCGCGAGGGCAGCCACACCGACGGCCGCGAGAAGCACCAGTACGACGGCCGCGAAGTTGAGGCTGGGATAGGTGAAATGCAGACCGGAGATCTCGACCTCTCGCGCCCGGTGCGACGCGTGGTGCAGCGAGGCGATCACGGTCGCCAGCGACGCAGCCGCCGCGAGCAACCCCGCTACGCCGAGCGCGAGCTGCAGCCCGAACACGCGACGGCGCTCGAGGCGCCGGTGGATGTCACCTCTTGCGGACAAGGCGCTGGAGCGCGCGGCGGCGTCGTGGGTCCAGCTGAGCCATTTGTCGGGCGAAATGACCCAGAGCCACCTCGCCGAACTCATCGACGAGCGAATCGACCTCGGCATGGGCGCGCAGGTCGGTGTACTGGCCCTGCGTGTACACGGGGCGGTAGAAGTCGGTGCGGCCCTCGCGCGTGCGCTCGAGCAGACCCTTGCCCGCGAGCCGGGTCATGATCGTCATGTACGTCGTGTAGGCGCGCGGCCTGGCGGCGCGGACGTTGAGCGCCTCCATGATCTCGCGCACCGAAGACCCTCGGCGCTCCCAGAGCGCCTGCATGACCTCCGTCTCGAGCTCGTGGAGCGGCGGCGGAACGGGCGAGCGAATCATCATGTACGACACACTGTAGTCGATTTCGAGGCGGACCGAGCCGGACGGTCGACCACGGTGCTCACGAGACGGGGATCGCGCTGCGCGACGGCAAGCCGGCGGCACCGTATGCGTCGATGGCGTCGAGCGTCTCGGATTCGAGCAGGGCCTTCGTGAGGTTCTCGAGCTGCTCACGGTGGGCGCTCAGCACCTCCACAACCCCGTCGTGTGCTGCGTCGACCAGGCGCCGGACCTCGTCGTCGACGAGGTTCCGGGTCGCCTCCGACGTGTCGCTGGCGCCCGGGAGCAGTACACGATCGGCGTCGTCGGCGGCGAACACCGCGATCGGGCCGATCGCGTCGCTCATGCCCCATCGTCCGACCATCTGGCGTGCGATCGCAGTCAGATGCTGGATGTCTGACTCGGCGCCCGTGCTGATCGTCCCATACACGAGCTGCTCCGCCGCACGCCCGGCGAGCGCCACGCGCAGCTTCGCCTCCAGATCCTCACGCGAGTAGGACACGCGGTCGCCGTCGGGGGTGGCGAGCGTCACGCCGAGCGCCATGCCTCGGGGGATGATCGAGACCTTGCGCACGGGATCGGCGCCGGGAGTCAGCATCCCGACGAGGGCGTGGCCGGATTCGTGGTAGGCGGTGCGCTCGCGGTCGGCCGGCGAGAGCACGATCCCGCGCGGCGAGCCGAGCATGATCTTCTCGAGCGAGTCGGTGAAGTCGCCCATCTGCACGCGCTCGTGTTCGCGGCGCGCGGCG
>DATMQG010000061.1:0-33727 GCA_035566835.1 Solirubrobacteraceae bacterium | reverse complement strand
GCGCCGCGGCTTCACGCGCCTGGCCAGTGGTCGTGGCAGCCGTGCGCCGAAGTATCGTCACCTGCTCGCCGATGCGCTGCCGATGGGTGACGGCGAGCAGGCGCTGATCTGCGTTCTGATGCTGCGTGGCACGCAGACGCCTGGCGAGCTGAAGCAGCGCGCGGAGCGCATGCATCCGTTCGCCGGACTCGAAGAGGTGCACGACACGCTGCGAGCACTGATCGAGCGCGGTCTGGTCGCTTGTCTCGATCGCCGACCGGGTCAGAAGGAGGAGCGTTACGCCCAGTTACTGGAGGATCGCGCCGACGACGGCGCGCTGGCACGCAGGCACCCGCCACACGACGTGGCGTCGGACGGCGACGCGGAGCCTGCGTCCTCGGCGCCACAGGGCGAGGGCGCGCCCGCGGCCGGCGAGTCGGCTCCCTCCCTGCACGAGCGTGTAGCCAGACTGGAGCGAGAAATGGCCGATCTGCGAGCCGGCCGCGACGGCTCGACGCAGGCGCTGAGCAGCGACGCCATCTCGGTGATGAGCGAATGACCTACGCGCATGCGCTGATCGCCGCCTCCTCCGACGCCGCCTCCGGGGTCGGGATCCCGATCGCGCTGGCGGCGGGGTTGGTCTCGTTCCTCTCGCCCTGCGTGCTGCCGCTCGTCCCCGGCTACCTCTCGACGGTCATCGGCGTCACGCCGGCCGATCTCAAGGGAGGCGTGGGGGCACGCCGCGTGCTCGTGCCGAGCCTGCTGTTCATCGGCAGCTTCTCGCTGATCTTCATCCTGCTTGGGTTGAGCGCGACGGTGATCGGCTCGACGCTCAATGCTCACAAACAGACGCTCGAGAACGTCGGCGGCGCGCTGATCATCGCGTTGGGCCTCCTCTTCCTCGCGACGCCGTTCGTCCGCCTGCTCAATCGCGAGTGGCACTCGGAGACGCTGCTCCGCCTCGCCGGCAGGGGGGGACCGGTGGTCGCGGGCGCAGCCTTCGCGATCGCATGGACACCGTGCACGAGCATCACGCTGGGTGCGATCCTGACCCAGGCCGCGGTATCGAGCTCGGCGGCGCATGGAGCGCTGCTGCTGGCCTTCTACTCGGCCGGCCTGGCGATCCCCTTCCTGTTGATCGCACTTGCCTTCGAGCGCATGACCGACGCCCTCGCGGTCGTCAAGCGTCACTTCCCGGTGATCATCGGAGCCGGCGGCGTCGTCATGATCGCGCTCGGCGTGCTGATCCTCACGGGGGAGTTCACGGTGCTCAACAGCTGGGCGTCGAAGACGCTCTCCTGGCAGGCCAACATCTAGCCGACGGCCGCGGCCATGTCAGGCCGGGGCTGGCGCGATCGACGGCTGGCAGGCGGGAGTCGGCGGTGACGCTTGGCCTTGCCAAAGCTGGCCGCCGGCGCTAGGCTGCATCGGGCCAGCTTCTGTGCCCTAAAGCATGGGGAGTGGGCTCTTTACACGGGGTGGGACTCGCGGCGACATGAGCGCGTCGTTGGGCTTCTCCGGTACTCGATACTTGTGTACCTGGGGGCTTCCTCATGGCGATTTGGGACGGCTGGTCGAGGATACGGCGGATGGGAAATGGCGGCGAGCGCCTGCCGCGGGAGCCGCTTGAGATCCTGGATGTTGTGTCCGGCGAGGATCACACGCTCCTCCTCAGCGGTGAACTGGACATGGCGGCCGAAGACGAGTTGGAAACGGCGATTGTGTCGTGTGCCAACGCAGCCAGACTCACACTCGACCTGAGTCAGCTCAGGTTCATGGACTCGACCGGGCTGACGCTGATACTGCTGGCCGACGAGCTTTGCAAGGCGCACGGAATCGTGTTCGCGCTGGTCCCGGGCCCTGCGCAGGTGCAGCGCGTGCTCGAGCTAGCCGGTGTGCTGGACCGGCTGCCATTTCACGTGGAGGCGAGGCGCTGAGTGCGAGCGGACGCTCCGCGGCTCAGGCGGCCGATTGAGCTGGCGCCGAGGGCACGCGCCGAGCCTCGAGGTAGCGCCGTTCCCACGCCTCCTGGTTGCGCTTCGCGTCGAGCACGAAGGGCGAGAAGCCGATTGCCTTGACGATGCCTCGGTTGATCGCCGACTCGGGAAAAGGCAGGGGACGCAGGACGTCGACGAACAGAACGACCCGTGTCTCGTCGGTGTCGTTCCAAACCTCATGGTTGAAGGTGTCGTCGAAGATCAGGCTCTTGCCCTCCTCCCAATGGCGGAAGTCATCGCCGACGCGGATCCGGCAGGCCTCGGCGTCTTGGGGCACGATCAGCCCGAGGTGATAGCGCAGCACGCCCTTGTAGGGGCCGCGGTGGTCGAGGATGTGCTTGCGCGGAGAGAGGATCGAGATCATGGCGGTGGTCATCCCCGGGATTTCGCGCATCAGGGCGGCGGTCCGGGGACACATCTCGACGCCGAGCTTGGCCTCGAAGCCGTAGCCGTAGATGAAGAACGTCTTCCAGCGATCGTCGTCGGTGATCTCGATCTGGTCCTTGGAGATGTCCTGGAAGTTGGCCAGCTCGGCCTGATGCTCGAGCAGCCTTTCGGCCTCCTCGCGGACCACCAGCCAGTTGTCCTCGATGTGCTTGACCCAGGGGAAGCGCCCCGTGGGAAAGAACGTCGCGTCACCCACCAGCGAGCGTTTGCCGATGAAACGCTCGATCGGTGCGAGGATCGCTTCGCCGGCCTTGATCGTCCATGCGACGAGGAGATCCCACAGCGACTTGCCCTGCGGCTCGCTCACGGCGCCCATCCTATAGCCCGCACGGACGACTCACGGGGAGGCTCTCCATATCTTCATGCTGGCCGGGCCGCACGCGGGCCGGGGGCTGACCCTTGCGCTTGGGTCATCTCATGATCTCCATGGCGCCCCCGCCGCATGCGGCGGGGGCCAGGGCCGCGCATGCGCGGCCCTGCTCGGGTCGGCGCATGCGCCGACCCGCCGACCGGTGCATGCACCGGTCGGAACAGCATCAGGGAGATACGGTTAGGCCGCCTCGCGGAGTGCGGCGAGCTCGGGGGACTCGGCGAGCTTCTTCAGGGCCCGCTGCTCCAGCTGAGAGGCACGCTCGGCTGAGAAGCCGAGTCGTTTGCCGATCGCCGTAAGCGTCTGCGGCTCCTCGCGCCCGGTCCCGAAGCGGAGCGTGAGAACCGTCCGCTCGGTTTCGGGCAGGTGCGAGATCGCCTCGTGGACGATCCGCTCACGCTCGTTGTCCCAGGCGGTGTCCTCCGGCGCCTCTGTGTCCGCGGGCAGCAGGTCCCCGAGGGCGGTGTCGCCGTCCTCGCCGATCTGCTGATCGAGGCTGACGAGGGCTGCGCGCTGGTGGCGCACCTCCTCGACCTGCTCAACCGGTAGGCCCGTCTCCTCCGCCAACTCCTCGAGCGTGGGCTCGCGGCCGAGGCGCACGGACAGCTCGCGCTCGACGCGGCCAACCTTGCGCGAGCGCTGGGCGACGTGCACGGGCAGCCGGATCGTGCGTCCGGAGTTCTCGAGACCCCGCTGGATCGCCTGACGGATCCACAGCGTGGCGTAGGTGGAGAAGCGGAAGCCCTTGCGCCAATCGAACTTCTCGCTGGCGCGGATCAGGCCGAGCATGCCCTCCTGGACGAGGTCTCCGAGCGGCAGGCCCTGGTTCTGGTAGCGCCGCGCGTTCGATGCGACGAGGCGGAGGTTGGAGTTGATCATCAGTTCCTTGGCGTGCAGGTCGCCGCGCTCGATCCGCTTTGCGAGATCGATCTCCTGCTGCGGTGTGAGCAGCGGGTAGCGACGTGAATGCGCCAGAAGCTGGTCGACGGACTCGGGGATGAACGTGTCGGAGGTGCCGATGTCTGTGCGCTCGATCGGGCTGTCGAGCTGCTCGGGAGCAGCCGCCACCGCGCCGTCCTCGACGACGGTCTGCGGCTCGAGCTGTGCGACAACCGCCGAACCGGCCGGCTCGAGCGTTTGGGGCTGGTTTTTGGGCTTCTCTGACATGATGACCTTCTTAATCCGATGCTTGTAGTCGGAATTATAGAGGGCGATAGTTGCGTTGTCAACCATCCTTTGGCGCATTCCGAGAGACCTCGTTCGACGCTCGGCACAGCCCACCTGCCCTCCTCAGAAAGTGCCCCGGCCTTACAGAAGGCGAAACCCGCGGCGCGCTCGAAAGGATCGCCCGTTGTGATAGGTCAAGTATCGGTTCGTACAAGCCGCAGCGTGATCGACCGCCCACTAAGCTCGGCGGATGAACAACGAGCTCGATCTCTCGGGAGGTGTGGTTGCGGTTACCGGCGCCTCGTCCGGCATCGGCGAGGCCACCGCGCTCGCGTGCGCCCGTGCCGGCGCGGCGGTTGCGCTGGCGGCTCGGCGCGCCGATCGCATACAGGCGCTGGCCGAGCGCATCGCGGCGGACGGCGGGCGTGCGATCGCCGTCACGGCGGACGTCGGCGATGAGGAGCAGGCCCATGCGTTCGTGCAGCGCGCGCACTCGGAGCTCGGGCGACTGGACGTGCTCGTGAACAACGCGGGCGTGATGCTGCTCGGCCCAATCGAGAACGCGCCGACCGAGGAATGGCGCCAGATGATTCACGCGAACGTGTTCGGCGTCCTCTACTGCACGCACGCGGCCCTGCCGCTGATGCGCGAGCAGGGCTCGGGGCACATCATCAACATCAGCTCCGTCGCCGGCCGAGTTGCCACGGCGGGCGCGGGCGTCTACAACCTGACGAAGTTCGGGGTCGGCGCGTTCTCGGAGGCGCTGCGCCAGGAGGCGCTCCCGATGGGCGTTCGCGTGACCCTCGTCGAGCCTGGGGCCGTGGCAACGGAGCTGGCGGGCCACAACCGTCCCGAGGTTCTCGAGCAGATCAGGCGACGCTTCGGGAGCATCACGAGACTCTCCGCCGAGGACATCGCGAACGCGATCCTCTACACGATCGGCCAGCCTCAGCACGTCAGCGTCAACGAGCTGCTGATTCGCCCGACCGGTCAGGCCGGCTGAACGCCTCTCTGCGCCGCGGCGCGGGAAGGTTGGGCGCGGGACGGCGTCTAAGCCCGTGGAACCCCCCAACCAACTGACCCGAAAAGGCAGGAGCCCATCGTGAGAAACCGATTCGCCCTTGGGGCTACAGCGGTGAGCATCGCACTGATCGCCGGCTGCGGCAGCGGCTCGAAGAGCGCGAGCACGACGGTGCCGGCCGCGGCCAGGAGCGCCGCTCAGACGACACCGGCCTCGGCCGCCGCCGGCTACACCGCGACCTCATCGTCCACGACCGCTACCGCGGTGCTGATCACCTCGAAGCAGGGCAAGCTCGGCACGATCCTCGCCGTGGGTCCCAAGCAGCGAACCGTCTACCTTTTCGAGAGCGACAAAGGCGCTGGGTCCTCCTGCAACGTGGCCTGCACCCAGGTCTGGCCGCCGGTGACGAGCGCCGGTGAACCGAGGAGCGCCGGCGGCGCGATCGCGGCGCATCTCGGCACGATCACGCGGCCCGACGGGACCAAGCAGGTGACCTACGCCGGCCACCCGCTCTACCTCTTCGCCCGAGACGGCGACAAGAGCGACGCCTACGGACAGGGCGTCAACAGCTTCGGCGCCTCCTGGTACGTGATCTCCCCCAGCGGCAGCAAGGTGGACCATTCCTAGTCCCCGCCGCCCAGGGGATAAGGCTCGGGGACAGGATTCCCGGAGCGCTCAGATGGGGAGCGGCCGACTTCTAGGATAGGCCGCTCCCCGAGCGCTGCTCCCGGCGCGACTAGGGGACGGGCTGCCCGTTGGCCGTGAGCGTGACGTCGATGTTGCCTCTGGTCGCGTTGGAGTACGGGCAGACCTTGTGGGCGGCGGCGACGAGCTCGACGGCCGCCGTCGGATCGTCGATCGCAGGGAGGCTGACGTCGAGCTCCACCGCGACCGTGAAAGCCCGGTCCTCGGTCGTGACGAGCATAACCTTCGAGTCGATCGCAACGTCGCCCGTCTCTTCCTTTTTGCGGCGTGCGACGGTCCCAAGGGCGCCCTCGAAGCACGCCGCGTAGCCAACCGCGAACAGCTCCTCGGGGTTGGTCCCGTCGCCCTTTCCGCCCATCTCGGAAGGAAGGCGCAGATCCACCTCGAGCTGCCCGTCGGTGGAGCGGCCATGACCGTTGGCGCGGCCGCCGGTGACGTGCGCCCCCGCGGTGTAGATCGTGTTAGCCATCCTGTCTCCTGTCTTGTCGCTGTGGGGGCTCGCCCCGGGTCTTGGACGCTACGGCGCGATCCGCGCCTGCGAAGTCGCGCGGCGGCGCGATGTCGAGCAGCTCCCCGCCGACGTGATCGACCTGCAGGGTCGTGTGGTCGACGTCGAAGCGCGCGTGCAGCATCGCCTCCATCTCCCGGCGCGCAGTGTGGCAGTCGCTGTCGCGGGCGACGAGAACGTGCGCGGAGAGCGCGGGAAAGCCGCTCGTGACCTCCCACACGTGCAGGTCGTGAACCTCGATCACGTTCGCCTCCTGCACGAGCGCTTCCCCGATCGCCTGCGGGTCGAGCCCCTCGGGCGCCGCCTCCAGGAAGACGCGTCCCGCGGCCGCCACGAGCGACGCGCCGGAGCGGATCATCAACGCCGCGATCAGCAGCGAGACGATCGGGTCGGCCCGCTCAAAGCCGGTGAGCAGGATGAGCCCCGCCGCCACGGCCGTGCCGATGAACGCGTACAGATCGGTGACGATGTGTTGGAAGCTGCCCTCCACGTTGAGGCTCTGGCGGTTGGCCTTCGTGAGCGCGCGGGCCGCGGCGAGGTTTACGAAGATGCCGAGAATCGCCACGATCAGCATCAACGTGCCGCGGACGGCGGGGGGATGAAACAGCCTCACGATGGCCTCGTACGCGATGAAGGCGGCGAGGATCAGCAGCGTCACGCCGTTCGCCTGGGCCGAGAGGATCTCCGCACGCCTGAAGCCGAATGTCATCGCGCCGGCCGCGGGACGGGCCGCAAGGCGCAGCGCAACCAGCGAAAATCCGAGCGCGCCGGCGTCGGCGAGCATATGTCCGGCGTCCGACAGCAGCGCGAGCGAGTTCGCGACCACGCCGGCCGTGATCTCGGCGCCCATGAAGGCGACGATCAGCGCGAACGCGAAGGTCAGCCTGCCGCGGTCGGCTTGCGCGCCTACGCGGGGAGAGTGAGCGATGTGGGCGTGGGCCATCGGCTCACGATAGCCCCAGCCAGCGTCGTGGCGCGGGCGCGTCGCGCGCGCCGCGCCGCGGACACTCAGTAGCCGTAGCGCCCGCCGCTCGACGTCGACGTGGTGTGTGTCGATTCGCCGCCGGTTGCCGGCGCCGCTGCGCCGCTGACCGTCACCGCGCTCCACGTGCCGACATCCTTGAACCCCTGTCCCTTGGCGTCGCCCGGGTGCTGATCCTGGGCGAACGTGTACAGAGGCATCGCCTTGTAGGTCACCTGCTGGCTCCCGTCGGGGCGGGTGATGGTGCTCAGGGACGTGACTCCGCTGGGCGTGCCGTTGCTCGCGCTCAGCGGATGCCAAACCTGCGTGCAGGAGGAGCTCGTGCAGATGAACTTGCCGCCGCGCTCGGCGCTCAGGCTGTAGAGGGTCATGCCCTGCGCGTCCGTGAGCACCGTGGCTCCGATCGTCGTGTTCGACGCCGTCTTCACCACCGCAGCCGAAGCGCTCGGCTGGCTCGAGGCGGATGCGCTGCTCGAGCTCGAGGAGGACCCTGTCCCGGAGCTGCTGCTTCCGCACGCGGCCAGCGTCACCGAGGCGGCAACTGCGGGCACCAGGCATTTCAAGATTGAACGCATCAGGGGCTCCTTTCGGCCGGTGGCGATGCGATCGTTCCGCCGCTTTGAAAGGCGAGTCGCTCCCATTAAGGACTCCCGGCGGGTCGGATTCCTTCCGCCAAGCCTTGACCCTAGTCTCTACCTCGATGGCTCGTGCCGAGAACCCCCGACTCGTGCTCACGCAACGGCGCACGACGCTGGTCTCGGTCGGCGCGGCGGCGGTGCTGATCGCCCTCAAGCTGGGGGTCGGGCTGGCCACGGGGAGCCTCGGTCTGATCTCCGCCGGGGTCGAGTCAAGCGGCGATCTGATCGCCGCGATCCTGACCTTCTTTGCAGTGCGACTCGGCGGCCGGCCAGCCGACCGCGGCCACCCCTACGGCCACCGCCGGGCCGAGAACCTCGGGGCGCTCGGCGAGGCCGCGCTGCTGGTGGTGGGTGGCCTGCTCGTCAGTATCCAGGCGATCGCCCACCTCCTCGACGGTGGCAGGCCCCCGAGCATCCACTGGTATGAGTTCGCCGTCATCGCCGTGGCGCTGGCCGTCGATCTCGGCCGCACGAGAGCGTCGCTGCGCGCCGCGCGACGCTATCTGAGCCCTGCGCTGCGCTCGAACGCTGTTCATTTCGGCGCCGACATGGCGGGCTCACTCGCGGTCCTCTGTGGACTGCTCGCGGTCGACGCCGGGTTCGAATCGGGGGATGCGATCGCCGCGCTGCTGGTCGCGGCGCTCACCTTCATCGCCGCCGGGCGCCTGATCGGCGAGAACGCCAACGTGCTCATGGACCGCACGCCCTCAGAGGCACGAGAGGCCGCCGAGCGCGCAATCGCCGCCCTGGGCGGCGACATCGAGCTCAGCCGTCTGCGCTTGCGGGAGTCCGCCGGGCGCTTCTTCGCGGACGTGGTCGCGAGCGTCCCTCCCGGCCGCGCCGTCGTCGAGGGCCACCGGGCCGCCGACCGCATCGAGGCAGCCGTGGAGGGCGCCCTCCCCGGAAGTGACGTGGTCGTGCACGTCGAGCCTCGCCGCAGCGGACTGGACCTGCGCGACCGCGTACTCGCGATCGCCCTCGCCGAGCCGCTCGTCCGCGAGGCGCACGACATCACGATCTTCGAGCAGCAAGGCTCCAGCAGCGTCTCGCTTCATCTGAAGTTCCCAGCCGACCTCGACCTGCGCACGGCACATCAGATCGCCGAGCGGGTCGAGCGGGCGATACGCGCGCGACCGGATGTCGCCGACGTTCAGATACATCTCGAGCCGCTTGAGCGCACGCTCACGGCCCGCGCTCCGGACGAGGACGCGAACGTGCGCGCCAAGCGGGACATCGAGCGTCTCGTGCGCGAGCGCACCGGGGCAGATCCGCAAAAGGTGCGGCTGCTCTCGACCGACGCCGGACGCGTGGTCTTCCTGACCCTCCGTGTGGAGCCGGGCGAGACGCTTGCCGACGCGCACCGGCTGGCGGGCGAGCTCGAGGAGGAGCTCCGCCAGCAGGTGCCAGACATCGCGGACGTGGTCGTCCACACCGATCCCTGAGTACGCCGCAGGCCGGCTCGGCGCAGCCGCGGGGAAGTAATCGAGCCCTGCCGGAGTCTGTGGTGAAGCGGTCCGGATTGAAGGTCCAGATGCGAGAGCGGCAACGAGCGAAGGGAGCCCCATGACCGGTTCAAAGCGTGAGATCAGCGTCCAGGCGCGGCGACGCGAGCACCGCACGGCGATTTTCAGGGCAGCTGTCGCGGTCGCATCCGGGCTCGCCCTCTCATTCGTCGCGGTCGCGATCGCGAGCGCAACGCTCACGATCAGCTCGGCCTCGAACTCGAAGCTCGGGGAGCGTGTCGTGGTCAACGCGCAGGGCCACACGCTCTACGCGCTCAGCGGCGAGAGCAAGAGCCACCAGTTCTGCACGAGCGCCGAATGCCTGAAGTTCTGGCCGCCGCTGAGGGTGAGCTCGAAGGGCACGAAACTCAAGGCCGGCTCCGGGGTGCATGGGAAGCTTGGCCTCATCGCGCGTCCGGGCGGAATCCTGCAGGTGACGCTGCGCGGTCTGCCGCTCTACCGGTTCTCGGGCGACAAGGCCAGTGGCGAAGCCAATGGCCAGGGGATCACGTTCCCGGGCGGGCACACCTGGCACGCGGTCACCGCGGCGAGCAGCGCAAGCCCCAGCACACCCACAATGTCGCCGTCGCCTCCGAGCCCGTCGCCCCCAAACCCCTCCCCGAACTACCCCTCGCCCGGATACGCGTACTGAGAGCGCAGGGCTCGCACCTCACGCGATCAGCGCTGGCGGTATACCTCCGGGGAACGAACCCGCGCGCGCAGCCGACGGCGGGCGGGACGGTTTCAGCACGAGTCGCCCCTTGGCCCACTACGCCCCGAAGATAGGAGAACCGGCCATGAAACCGCAGATCGCAGGTCGAGCAAAGAATTCTCCCCCGCTCGCGCTCTCGATGCTGGCGCTGGCCCTTGGCGTGCTCGCGCTCGCGGGCTGCGGGAGCTCCTCGAGCACCACGAGCTCGGCAACATCCGCGCCGGCGACCACGGCGGCGACACCCGCCACGACCAGCTCGACCAGCGCCCCCGCTGCCGGCGCGGAAACGATCGCCGTGGCGGCCAACCCCGAAGGCCAGTTCAAATACATGCCCTCCACGCTGAGCGCGAAGGCGGGCAAAGTCACGATCGCCTTCACCAACCGCGCGCCGGTCGAACACAACTTCACGGTGGCATCGGCCTCGGGGTCGGTCGTCGGCGCCACGCCGACCTTCCAGGGCGGCGTGAAGAACGTGACCGTCAGCCTCACGCCGGGCACCTACAAGTTCTACTGCACGGTCCCCGGACACCGTCAGGCCGGGATGGAAGGGACGCTCGTCGTCAAATAGCGAGCTGCGGTGAGCGCCGCTGAGGTCGCAACGATCGCTCTCGCCGGGCTCGCGGCTGGAGCGATCAACACGCTCGTCGGAAGCGGGACGCTGATCACGTTCCCGGTGCTGCTTGCCTGGGGCTACGCACCGGTTACGGCGAACGTTTCGAACACGATCGGCCTGGTCCCAGGATCGGTTTCCGGAGCCGTCGGCTACCGGCGCGAGCTCTCCGGCCAGCGTCGGCGTGTGCTGCGCTTCGGCGCGGCGTCGGTCCTGGGGGGCGCGACCGGCGCCGTGCTGTTGCTGGTGCTGCCCGCGTCGGCGTTCAAGGCGATCGTGCCGGCTTTCATCGTGCTCGCGCTGGCTCTCATCCTGCTGCAGCCAGCGCTGAATCGATGGCTGCTGGGGCGGGAGATCCACCTCGACGGCAGGCACAGGCTGGCGACGCTCCTCGCCGTCTACGCCACCGGCGTCTACGGGGGGTACTTCGGCGCCGCGCAGGGGATCATGCTGCTGGCGATTCTCGGCCTGGCGCTGGCGCAGGACCTGCAGCGGACGAATGCGCTGAAGAACGTCCTCGCGGGTCTCGTGAACGGCGTGGCAGGCATTTACTTCGTCTTCGCCGCCCACGTCGAGTGGGCGCCGGCCGCGATCATCGCCGGCGCCTCCGTGGTCGGCGCCCAGCTCGGAGCCCGCTACGGGCGGAGCCTGCCTCCAGGCATCCTGCGGGCGGTGATCGTCGTCGTGGGGATATTCGCGATCGTGCGGCTGCTGAGCACTTGACTAGGCGAAGCCGCGGTCGAACTGGCGAGCAGTGATCGACTAGGCGAAGCTGCGGTCGACTAGGTGAAGCTGCGGTCGAACTCGACCATCACGAGCGCGGTGAACAGCACGAGGCGCCTTCCGTCCTCCCACCGGAGTCGCTCATTAGGCGGCTGCGATCCCTGCTCGTGGCGCTGCAGCTTCTCGCCGAGAGTCCGCCACGGCTCGAACAGCTCCCGCAGGAGCTGGCTGCGCCCTGCGCCGAGTTGCTCGCCGTAGGCCTCAGTGATGCTCGCCAGGCTGTCGAGCGGCTCGGGTCGCTGCGACCCATCAGCGAGCACGTCCGGCCAATGCGAGTCCATGGCGAGGCACATGCAGCGCTCGTGCATCGAGACGGAAAACGCCCGCATCGCATCGCCAGCCCTTCGCCCCACGGCTATCACCTTCGCGCGGGAGTCGGCGCACCAGAGCATTTCCCAGGCCACGATCCAGCGACCGCGCGCCAGCGGGTGGGCGGAGGAGAAGCGCTGATCCTCGAGATAGGCGCGCAGGTAGTCCTCGATGCGCTCGTGGTCGGCCGCCCGGACGGAGGAGTCCGCGCGTGGCGCCGGCGCGCCGGCTGCCGTCCGTTCTCCCCGAAGCTCGAATGCCGCCGCGCTTGCGCCACGCTCAGCGGGGAGCTGGCGGTGAACGGCGATGTCGCCCTCGAGTTGGGCCTCGAGGACTGCAAACGACTTACTCACAGCAGGAGAATCGGCAGGAGGGGGCGTGTTCTGAAGTCTCGCCATGAGTGATCTCGAGCAAGGCAAGCGGGGCGTCCCGCGCGCGGCTGCCCCGCGCCGCCTCGGCTGGTTGGTACGTGCTGACCCGGGCGGATCGTTTCAGCGCGGGCGGTCGGCAAATGTGGGATTTGACGACGCCGTTCGGGGGCACCTGCTGCGAAGGCCTTGACAAGTGACCAAAAGGTCACATATAGTGAGCGCATGGACGAGGTCTTCAAAGCCCTTGCGGATCCGACGCGCAGGAGCCTGCTCGATCAGCTGTTCGAGCACGATGGGCAAACGCTCAGCGCACTCGAGCAGCGCCTGCCGATGACTCGCTTCGGTGTGATGAAGCACCTGCGGGTGCTCGAGGACGCCGGCGTCGTCGTGACGCGACGCCGCGGCCGCGAGAAGCTGCATTTCTTGAACCCCGTCCCGATCCGACTCGTCCACGACCGGTGGGTGAGCAAGTACGCCGAGCCCTGGGCGGCGACGCTCAGCGACATCAAGCACGAACTGGAGGCGAAGACGATGGAGAAGGTGTTCGAGATCTACATAAAGACGACGCCGGAGCGCCTGTGGGAGGCGATCACCGACGCTGAGATGAGGCGCAGGTACAGCTTCGGCGTGGGCGTAAAGTCCGACTGGACGCCGGGCTCGCGGTATGAGTCCTCGGCCGGATCGATCGAGATCGCCGAGGGTGAGAACCTGGAGGTCGAGCCGCCGCGCCGGCTCGTGCAGAGCCTCAACGCATTGTGGGGCGACAGCGTCAAGGCGGAAGGGACCTCCCGCGTGACGTGGGAGATCGAGCCGGTCGGCGACTCATGCCGGTTGACGGTCATCCACGACGAGTTGCGCGACGGCGCCAACGACGAACTCTACGGCGGCTGGCCGATGATCCTCTCCGGCCTGAAGACGCTGCTCGAGACGGGGGAGACGCTCACGACACCCGGCTCGCTCCGCTATGCGGGCACGGCGGGATGGGCTGACTGATGGCGCTCGAGGTGCGGACCCTGATGAACGGCGTCAGGTTCGGCGAGTCACCGCGCTGGCACGAGAACCGGCTGTGGTTCTCTGACTGGGGCGCGCAAGAGGTCATCGCCGTCGATGTCACCGGCGACAGCGAGGTCATCCTGAAGGTCGCGTCGTTTCCGTTCTCGATCGACTGGCTGGCCGATGGGCGGATGCTGATCGTCTCGGCGAGCGAACGGCGGCTGCTTCGCAGGGAACCCGACGGGTCACGCGTGACTCACGCCGACCTGGCCGGCCTGTCGAGCTTCCCGTGGAACGAGATCGTCGTCGACGGGAGGGACAACGTGTACGTCAACAACATCGGGTTTGACTTTTCACCCGGCGCGCAGGCCGGTCCCGGAAGCCTCGCGCTCGTCACTCCCGACGGCTCGACGCGGCAGGTGGCCGACGACGTCGCCTTCCCGAATGGCATGGTCGTGACAGCCGACAACTCGACGCTGATCCTCGCCGAGTCCTACGCGAACAGGCTCACGGCGTTCGACATCGCCGCTGACGGCAGCCTGTTTAACCGCAGGGTCTGGGCCGATCTGGGGGACGGCGTGCCCGACGGGATATGCATCGATGCGGACAACGCCGTCTGGTACGCCGACGTCCCCAACAAGCGTTGCGTGCGCGTGCGCGACGGCGGCGAGGTCATGCAGAGCATCGAGCTCGACCGCGGCTGCTTCGCCTGCATGCTCGGGGGCCCGGAGAACAGAACGCTGTTCATGCTGGCGCGGGAGTGGAGCGGTCCCGCGAGCGCGGCCGACGGCTCCCGAACGGGCCAGGTCCTGGCCGTCGAGGCGCCGGCACCGGGCGCCGGCTGGCCGTAGGGCGGCGATCAGCCGAGGACCCGGTGGCGGACAGGGCGGGCTTCAGGCAGATGGGCTCGCACTCGTTTCGCGGAGCGGCTCCCGCGCGAACGACGCGATCAGCTCCGCCGTGCGCTCCGGCTGGTCGATCGACACGAACGTGTAGCTGTCCTCGATGCGCTCCAGGCGAGCGTCGGGGAAGGCCGCGGCGAGGCGTTCTGCAGAGCTGAACTTGAAGAAGCGGTCATCGGGTGCCCAGGCGATAAGCACAGGCTTCTTGAACTCGCCGAAGCGCGCGGCCGCCTCTAGCGTGAAACGCGGGGACATGCCGATGATGATCGACGCGACCTGGCGGCGTATGGTCGCGTTCGAGCGCGCCGGCGCGAGCCAGGACTGCGCAAGTGCGTCGTCGAACCTCTTCATCAGCCAGCCGTAGGAGAGGGGCAGCCGACGCGCGGCGCGCGAGCGCAGCGACTGCAGGATCAGGAACACGCCTCCGGGGATCCGTGCGATCGCGCTGAGTGGACGGAAGGCGGGCGGCGGGAAGTGCTCAAAAGCGTCACAAGGCGTGAGCACGAGCCTCCCAACGCGCTCCGGGTAATGGACGGCGACGAGCTGGCAGAGCGCCCCGCCCGTGTCGTTGCCCACGAGCGTGACCCGCTCGAGCCCCAGTGCGTCGAGGAAGTCGGCGATGATGCGCGCGAGCCCGAGCGGTGAGAGGTCGGCGCCCGGATCGAGCGGGGTCTCCTGAGAGCCCAGCGGCCAGTCGGGCACGATCACGCGGAAGTCGGCGGCGAGGCGCGGGGCTACGTCGCGCCAGAGCTCGCCGTTCGTCAACAGGCCATGCACGAGCACGATCGGCTCGCCGACGCCTTGCTCGCGATAGCGGACGGTTCCCTGGGTGAGGCGTACCTCGTTCATCGTGTTCTCCCTTCTCGAGATGTTGGCTAGGGCGCCGCGCATTTGCACACGCAGGAACTGCGCCCAGGCTTCGTCGCATTCCCATACTCGGCCGGCATCCACAACGCCGACCACACATACAGGCGGTATGTGTTTATCATACAGACAGTATGCATGTCAACCAGAACCCGGGGCAGGGGGGCCCGGCGCCGAGTGCAAAGGCGGCGCAGTCGGAGGCGACGCGCGCCGCGCTGATCGCAACGGCCCGCGCCTTGTTCGCCGCGCGTGGCTACGCGGGAGTGGGCACCGAGGAGATCGTGCGCACGGCGGGCGTCACGCGCGGCGCGCTCTATCACCACTTCGCCGGCAAGAAGGAGCTGTTCGAGGCCGTCTACGAGGACGTCGAGCGCCAGCTCGTGGAGCAGATCGCGGCGTCAGCAGTCTCCTCGGCAACCGATCCCCTGGAGGCGCTCCACGCTGGGGCCCAGGCGTTCCTCGACGCGTGCGAAGACCCGGCGGTGCAGCGGATAGCGCTCGTCGACGCACCATCGGTGCTCGGATGGGAGCAATGGCGCGAGATCGGCTTGCGCTACGGCTTCGGGCTCGTTCGTTCGACGGTGGAGGCGGCGATGGACGCGGGACTGATCGAGCGCCAGCCCGTCGACGCTCTGTCACATCTGTTACTCGGGGCGATCGACGAGGGCGCGATGTTGATCGCAAGGGCAGACGACGGCGGGACGACGCGCGAGGAGGTCGGCGCCACGGTGAAACGCCTGCTCGAGGCCCTGCCGCCGCGCGAGTAGCGGAGCTGCAGCAGGTGGGGGGCCAAGCTGGTTGTCATAAGACGAGGCGGGGGAGGCAGCCGCGGGTTCAGCGGGCGTCTCAGCGACGAACGAGCGAGCCCTTGCGCCGGCGCCCGGCCAGCGCGCCGACGCGACGCCGTAGGCGCGTGCCAAGCGTCGGTGGTTTCTGGCCGCGCCGCGGATCCAGGTCAGCGCCACACAACGCACAACCGGCGGCAAACGCGCTCACTCGCTCACCGCACTGCGGACATACATGAGGTCCAACCGGTCCCACGTCAACAAGCAAACAACACGGCCATTTGCAGGGGATTAGGAGCGTCTAAGCGCTCGTTAAGGACCAGGAGCCCGACAGCCGGCCGCTTCAGCGGTGCTTGATAGTTCATGGCCTCAGCCAGCGCGTGATCCCTGCGACGCCGCCAAAGCTAGGCTGTCGCACATGGTGATCGGCGTTCGTTATCTGCGTAACCGTACGGGGCAGGTAATCGCCGCCGTGAAGGCTGGGGAGCTAGTGACGCTGACGGTGCATGGGGAGCCAGTCGCCGACATCGTTCCTCATAGCCATCGCGTCCGCTGGCTTCCAGGCGCCGGCTTCCGCGAGCAGCTGCAGGACCGCGCCGCAGATCCGGGTCTGCAGCATGAGCTGGATATGGTCATCGGCGGCACTCTCGACAAGCTTTGAGCGCGCCGAGCGGCGGGCTGCTCAACGCTCATCGGTCTTCATCGCTCGCGTGCCAGGCCGTCCGTTCGATACTGCATGGAGTCACGCGACGAGAGGAGACTGTGAGGCGCGATGGACGACGAGCCCGGATCTGCAACGCCGAAAGAGGACGAGCAGCTCACGGGATGGCGTGGCCTGCGTGAAGCGTTCAGGTCGGCGGTGGTGGGCCTGAGCCAGCTGTTCTCGGCGTTGCTTGAGCCCTTCCGATACTGGCGCTGAGGATGTTCGCGAACAACGCCCCATATTGCATGTACGGCCTCGGGCAGGGCTATTGTGGTGACGTGCAAGCCGCGAGACCGAGTTCCCTAGCGAGGGCCGCCCCCCGTGCTGCCAGTTCGCGACCGCGACTGAGAACTTCGGGAGAAGCGGTGCTCGGCGAGAGCTGCTGAAGCAAACCGTTGAGCTGCGAGAAGTCGTCGATCAGCGCCGCATAGGACCGCTGCTCGCTGAGGGGGGGCGAAAGCTTGCGTAGGGCCGCGAGCTCGCGGGTGACGATGGGGGGCAGCGCCGACGCCGCGTTCGAAGCAGTTAGGGTCCGCTCGGCGGCGCTTGCTTGGCTGCAGATTGCGGCGCCTTGAGCAGCGAGCTGACCGGCGGTCAGTCGCGTGCCTCCTGAGCCACCGCAGCCCGCGAGGAGGGTGCCGGCCGCTGCGATTGGTGCGATCAAGCACGCTCTCACCATGACGGTTCTCTATCGACCGCGAGCGTCCCGCGCTAAAACCACGCTCGGTAATGCGTGGAGCGAGCCAGGCGGGCAGGGCCAGAGTCGGTGGTCGTCAGGGGCGGCGGCGCCAGGTGATGCGCGGGTCAGCAAGCTCGTGGAAGCGGCTGATCCAGCGAGCCTTGTCCCACCGCAGGTGCATGCCTACACCGGCCAGCACCAGCAGCGCGGCGAGCACGGCGCGCCGATAAATGACAACAGGCTTGAGACAGCGAATCCGATCACGAGCGAGATGCCGATAACCGCGTAGAAGCTCCGGCGCCGGACGCTTAGGTGATGCCGTCGATACTCCTCGAACTCAGTGCGGTCCACAGTCGCACTCTAGACGGGCAGAGGCCCGCTTCTAGCGGCGCTCCGTAATGCATGGTCCGTCGGTGACAGTCCAGCCTGCGATGCTCGGGGCGTGGGAACGAGAATGCGAACTGCGCCGAAACGCACGCTTCACTTCTTTAGCCCGCCTGGGCTGGGCGGGTGGACAGCCCGCTACATCTCATGGCGACCGACGTTCGACCTCTTCTCGTTCCCGCGCGCTCTCTTTGCAGGACGCCCGGGTAGCGATCACCAAGACGATTCCACAGCCATGGGCTATGAGCCGTTGGATAGCCGCCTGCGCCTCACCGTCGGAGTGACCCGGCGGCTCGGCGCTCACGACGATAACCGGGTGAGCCGGCGGCCGCACCGAGGGGCTCTTGGGCCGCTGTGCGCCGCAACCGACCAACGCTATGCCGGCGACTCCGACGACTGCTCGCGGATGCATATGCCCTAATCGGTGGAAGGGGGAGTCAGCTTGTGCGGGATAACACTTCTGGAACGAATAATTTGTCGGAAGACTGACGGCGCTCGATAATGCATGTTATGTAAACACAGCAGCGAAACCCATCCCGCAGCCTTCCAGCGAGTGCACACTCGGACAGGCTGCGGCCGCGGCCCCGCCCGCCGACGCTCGCCCGTCGATGACACGCATCCGCCGAGCTCGCGCGTCCTCTCGCGGCGATAGCGAGCGCGTCGCGCACACGAGATAGAGCCGTCTCGGGTCGAGCAGCTACGTGGTCGGGGGTTTGGCTCTCCCTGGCTCGTGGTACAAAGGAAACAGCGGCGCCCCCGGCACGCCAGAAGGAGGAGACGCGTCACCGGGGGCGCTTACGCGTTGTTTCCCGCGGGCGACCGATCCTAGACGCGCTGCTGTTGCGGTCGCCGGGACGTGAGGTTGTTGGCGTCGAGTGCGTGGTCCGCGCGCCACGCCTCGAATGGGGTAGCACGTGGCCCGCGTGGCGGCGCGCCGAAGCTCGCTAGATGCCGGCTTCTTCGCAGGAAGGTTTGTGCGCACAGCCGCCGGGGAAGAGATGGCAGATGCCCGAGAATCGACCGGGTCGTACCTGCGAAGGGAGTAGATCACTCATTCCCACCACCGAGGGGAGCTGATTCGACGGTTCCCAGAGCGACTCTGGAGATTTGCGGCGAGGACACGAGCGTGATCGCGGATCGCGCTCTTGGCGCCGAGGCCGGGATCGAGGGCTCGGGATCCGGTGGCATACTGCTGACCGGTGCGACAGGGTTCCTCGGCATGGAGTTGCTTGCTCGCTATCTCGAGCGCACTGACCGTCGCGTGTATCCACTCGTACGAGGCGCCGACGATCGCGAGGTCGCGCTTCGCATGGAGGCGACGCTCCGCTCGCTCTTCGGCGCGGGGCACGGATACCTGGAGCGGGTGGTTCCGGTTCGCGGTGACATTACCCGGCCTCATCTCGGGCTCGCGATCGACCGCGATCACTTGGCGGAGCGGGTCACCGAGATCGTGCACGGGGCAGCGTCGGTGTCGTTTGAGCTGAGTCTGGACGCTTCACGTGCGATCAACGTCGACGGCACGCGTCGGGTGCTCGAGTTCGCGGAGCAATGCCATGGGCATGGCGGTCTGCGCCGTCTCTCCTACATCTCAACGGCCTACGTCGCCGGCGAACACGACGGGCTGTTCAGCGAGGATGACCTGGACGTAGGTCAGCGCTTTCGTAACGCCTATGAGCAGTCGAAGTTCGAGGCGGAGCATCTCGTCGCCGACGCTCGCGCGCAGCTGCCAATCACCGTGCTCCGTCCCAGCATCGTCGTCGGCGAGCACGACACAGGCTGGACCCCTTCTTTCAACGTTCTCTACTGGCCGTTGCGGGCGTTCGCGCGCGGCGCTTACTCGGCACTGCCGGCACGCGGTGACGCAACGGTTGACGTCGTGCCGGTCGACTATGTGGCGGATGCGATTTTCACGCTCACCCAGTCACCACAGGCCGAGGGCAGCACGTACCACCTCACCGCTGGAGCGCAAGCGACGACCGTGGGGGAGCTCGTCGAACTCGCGACGGCCCGCTTCGAGCGCCCAGCACCACGCCTGATCGCGCCATGGCTCTACCGCCGTCTGCTGCATCCGCTGCTCGTTCACGCGAGCCGCGACCCACGTCGCCGCTCCGCTCTTGAGCGCAGCAAGGCGTTCTTCCCGTACTTCGCGATGAAGGTTGTCTACGACGACCGTCTCTCCCGCGCAGCGCTTCGTACTGCCGGCATCAACCCCCCGCCACTGCGCCGCTACTTTGACCGACTGGTCGAGTTCGCGCTCGCGGCCGAATGGGGACGGCGGCCGATAACACGCGCCAGCTCCGGCGGCGGGCGCAAGGCGTCGTCTCCGGCCACGCGAGGGCGGGCACGCAACGGCTACTGACCGCGCCGCCGGACGACTACCCGCGCGCTCCCCGCCTCGCGCTCACGCTGGATCTGTTCGCGCGCGGACCTGATCGCTGCGCCGGCTTCCTCCTCACGAGCTTGCGACTCCTCGCGCAGCACCCTCGTCTCGGCCGTGAGTAGCGCAGCTCGGGCGCGATCACCGCAGAGGATCGCTTCGGCGAGCGCTGCCACACGGTCCTTTCGCGCGGCGTGCAGGCGCTGCTGGCCCCGTCGCGCACGAATCAGTGCCCCGACCGCCCGAGACCAAGCCCGCACGGACGTGCAAACCACGCGTCCGCGGAGCCTTGCCCGCCCGCCTACAGTCAGCGCCCGGTGCCCCAGCGGCCCACTCGACACCCGGCTGATCGCCGAGAGCAGGAACGCCAAAGATACGAGGGACAGTCCCAGCACGACGTAGCCCCAGATCAACTGTTCGTTGGCGAGCAGCACCACCGCGGCGATTGCCGGGAGCGCGCTGAACGCGCATAACAGCGCCAACGCGGGAAGGCCAGTGGACGGGCGCGTCGCTTGATCGAAGGCGATCGAGGGTCGGAGCGGCGTGTCGGGAGCTGGCCCGGCGCCCACAACCCCGTCGCGGGGCCGCGGGGAGAGTCCTACTTGCTCTCGTGCTGCTCTGGCGCCATTGGAGGCGCGGCGGGCGGTGTTGGTCTTGGTCATCGCGCGAGTCTTCCCCGAAAACGAGAAACTATTCAAGGGGCCAAAGACAACGGGGACGACGGAGACCCGCTCGATTGTTGCGCCGACGGGAAGGTACCGACGCGCGAAAACGCCGCGTTTGCAGGGCTTGTTTCTGGTGCTAAGGCCTGGGTAACGCAGACGGACGGTCCCGGTGCGCCATTGCCGAGACCGTAGGTCCGCTCCGCGGTCGCTTCCGAAATACCCGTCGCTCGGATGCGATGGGGTCAGGCAAGGACACGAGCCGACAATCTTGGAAGCGCCGGGGGCGGACCGCTCACCTGCACGCCGCAGCCTGGTCTCAGCAAGGCGTGGAGAAAGTTTCCAACGTTCCCGTAAAGCTGTATCGCCCGTTATAGGCGGTCGATGTGGCTTCCCGAGCGAACCACGGCAGGAACGCGATGTCCTGCAGGTGGTACGTGTTGCCGCCTAGCGTCACGGGGAACTCTGTCAGCTCGAGCGGATCGCCGACCTCCAGTAAGTTGCTGCACTGGTTCGTGAACACCGGCGGAACTGAGAAGGACCACGCTGGCGTCACGTTGTCAACGAACGGGTCGTTCTGCCACTCGGCAATCTCATGACCCAGCGACAACGTGTCGAGAGCGAAGTCAGGCGGGAGGCCCAGTGGGACCGCCAAGCGCGGCGAGACCCAGGAGTCCCAGATGTAGGTCTGGATGTGGTTGCCGTTCAGTCGCGCCCCGTGGAAACCGAGAGCAAGGCCGACGGCGGTGTCCTTGGTTAGCATGATCACCAGCTGGTTCGGCGTCACGCCGTAGGTGTCGATTAGGTTGTGTCGCTGGGCTCGCCACCAGATGCCGTCCGTTATCTCGCCGCGCGAGACACCGTCGCCGATCGGGTCGTAGACAAAGCCCTTGCTAGCTGGCACGTCGATGTGGGCTGTGGGCATGATGGTTGGCTGGCCGAGGAGCACGTGGTATGCAGTCGGGGAGCCCAGTACGCCCGCAAACTCGGCGCGCTGAACGGCGTCGCCATACTGCGTCACATCCCCTGTCGCCGCAAAGGTAACCGCGTTGAATAGTGGTGAGCTGGCCTCAGCCGCGGCGATGGATGATCCGTTCAGGTTGGCACTCACACCGTTGCGCACATCGTGGAACGTCAGGTCGATCGGGATGACGACCGTCGGCACGACCGTGGTCTGCCTGCCCGCCGACGGGTTGCTGCCCAGCATCTGGAACGGATAGCGCGCGCCCTGGTAACTGAAGCTCGACTGCCAGAACGGCACGGTATTCGGCTGCGTCGCTGCGTTCAGCGCAGCGCGCATGGTCGCCATGTTGGAGGTCGAGGGCTGGATCACGTCACCATTGAGCGACGTCCCGTACTCCAGCCAGAGGTCGGTCGGTGCGGCTGCGGCACTCCCCGCCGCGATGAACAACATCACCGCTGCCGCCGCAAGAACCAGACCGCTTCGTCTCATCGAAACACCCCCACCCCACGCTGCCGCCACCGAGCGAGCTGCCCGTCGATTCTCGCAACCACCAAATCGCCTGTCAAGGTCGCCGACCTGGCCGCGGCGAGGATTTTCAGTGCGTCGGGATTAGCGCCCGAGCGTGCGCTCGAACTCGCGTGCCCTCGCCGGGAGCCCTCCGAGGAGGGTGCGGACCTCCTCGAGCCCGGCGCGCAGCTCGGGGTCGCCGACCTCTATGGGAAGCATCGAGTCTTGAAGGGTTGCAAGGCCTTCGTCGGCGCGACGAGCGGCGTCGACGCCGTCGTCGATGAACCCTCGAGCTCTTCTTGATGGTGCGCCGGGCAGCACCGGCTCGAACGTCCGGATCGGCAGCCCGTGTCGCTCGGCAAATGCCGTGTGCGTGCGTCTCGCCCGACCATAGGCGAGCTGAACAGGCCGGAACAGCTCCTGCTCGAGTACGTCTCCGCTGCGTTCGTCGAGCTGCTCGTACGCCTCGCCGAGAGCCGCTAGCGCCGATCCCAGCGCTTCGGTCGCCTCCGCCAGCGTGTCGAGCAGCTGCTGCCTGGCGTCGGCGGTCGTGTAGGGCATAGCGTGCAGGTTATCCACGGCAGTTCGGCGTACCGCGGGCAGTCCCGCGAGGCTGTTAGGCTCGCGCCAGCTCTTCGAGGCGGCGCTCGGCGAGCGCGACGGCCATCGCCCCCTCACCCACTGCCGCTGCAACCCGCTTGGTCGAGCCATGCCGCGCGTCGCCGGCAGCGAAGACGCCGGGTACGCACGTCTCGAGCGCAAGCGGATCACGCTCGAGGGGCCAGCTCGGTGGCCGACTACCCGCTTTGAGCAGATCAGGGCCCGTCAGCAGGTAGCCGGCCTGGTCTGTATCGAAAGCCTTCTTGGTCGCCCATGCGGTATGCGGCTGCCCCCCGATGCACAAGAACAATCCATCGGCGTCATGACGCTCGAGCGCGCCGGCGCTGTCTTCGATCGTGACCGAGCGCAGCGACTCCTCCTCACCATCCACGCTATGTATGCGGGAGCGAAGACGAACATCGATCAGCGGCGTGTCTTCGATGCGCCGGACGAGATAGGCGGACATCGACTTGCCGAGTGAGTCCCCGCGCACCACCATCGTCACGCGCCCCTGCGCGTCGGCGAAGTTCATCACGGCCTGCCCGGCCGAGTTCCCGGCGCCCACGATCACGATCTCCTTGCCCCCGGAGCCAATCGACTCGCTCCGCCCCGCGCCGTAGTAGACGCCGCGACCGAGCCCTCGATGCCACCGGGAAAGCCGAAGAAGTTCTCGATCATCGAAGTGTGGCCGGCCTGCCCACCTGGGATATCCCGCTCGAACACGATCGTGGAGAGCCCGTCCGATGCGCCGTAGACCGCCGCAGCGAGCCCCGCCGGACCGGCACCGATGATCGCGAGGTCGTAATGTGAGCGCGCCGGTGGAGCCAGCGCGTTCCAGGCCTCCGCGAGCATCACCAGCGTCGCGTTCTCGTAGGTGTCCTCGCCGTCTATGACCACCGGCAACTGGTCGTCGCTGACGCCGTGACGCTCCAGTAGCGTCCGCCCCTCGTCACTCTCGGACTCGTAGAACTCATATGGTTGAGCCGCGCGCGTGAGCGATCTCACGCAGTTCGTGATCGGCCGGGTCCAAGCGCCGGCCGATGACGGTCAGGGTGTCGTGCTTGCGGCTCACGGGCCCGTGACGGGCAGCGCCCAACCCTGCATCGTTGCAGCGTAGCCGGTGGGCGCCGGCCCACCCGATCCCCTGTCGGACACCCCGGAACGGATGCAGAGCGGCCGCTCGCGATAATCGCAGCGGATGGCAGACGCGCAAGCCGAATCCCCTGACGGACAGTCCGCCCCCTACACCGATCGTACGGCGTGGGCGCGGAACCTAGCCGCGCCCGTGCGCGACTTCCTCAGCACCGAAACGGGCAGCGCGACCGTGATCGTAGCGGCCACGATTGCGGCGATGCTCTGGGCCAATTCACCGTGGTGGCACACCTACGAGTCAGTCTGGAAAACAAACCTCTCGATCCAGCTCGGCGGCGGCTCGATCTCGACCAACCTGCGCCACTGGGTCAACGAAGGCCTGATGACGTTCTTCTTTCTCGTCGTCGGCCTGGAGGCCAAGCGCGAGCTCGACCTCGGCGAGCTGCGCGAGCGGCGTCGTCTGGCGATCCCGGTGCTCGCGGCGATCGGTGGCATGGCCGTGCCCATCGCCATCTATCTCGCGTTCAACGCAGGCGGCCCCGGTGGGCGCGGCTGGGGCGCGGCGATGTCGACCGACACCGCCTTGGCGCTAGGAGCGCTCGCGCTGCTCACGCCCCGCATCGCGACCCGGCTGCGCGTCTTCCTGCTGACCCTGGCGGTGGTCGATGACCTCGGCGCGCTCGTCGTGATCGCCACGGTCTACACGCATCACGTGTCGCTTGTCGCGCTTGCCGTCGCAGTCGCGCTGTTCTGGCTTCTGTTCGGGCTCCGCTACATACCGCCGTTGCAGGGTCGGCTGTCGATGATGCGTCAGTTGGCCGTCATCACGGGGGCGGCGCTGTGGGTCGCGATGTTCAAGTCCGGCATCGACCCGGTCGTCGCCGGGCTCGCGGTCGGCCTCGCGATCAGCGCCTATCAGCCGTCGCGTGAGGACCTGGAGAAGGCGACAGCGCTGGCGCGCTCGTTCCGCGAGCAGCCCACACCGGAGCTGGCGCGGTCGGCTCAGGTCGGCGTTCGCTCCGCGATCTCGCTCAACGAGCGGATCCAGTACAGCCTGCATCCCTGGACGAGCTACGTGATCGTGCCGCTGTTTGCGCTCGCGAACGCGGGCGTCCACGTCACCGGGCATCTGCTCGAAGACGCGATCACCTCGCCGATCACCCTCGGGATCGTCGTCGGGTACGTGGTCGGCAAGCCGGTGGGAATCATGGGGGCCTCCTGGCTCGCGTCCCGACCCGCAATCCACGGGCCCCGGCCGACCCTCAGCTGGCCGGTGCTCGCGGGCGGGGCAACGGCGGCTGGCATCGGCTTCACCGTGTCGATGCTCGTCTCGAGCCTCGCATTCCACGGCGAGCAGCTCGACGAGGCGAAGCTCGGCGCGCTCGGCTCGATTGTCCTCGCGACGCTGCTCGCGTCGGTGGTGTTCCGAGTCGTCAAACGACTACCGAGCCGAGTGCGAGCACGGCAGATCGGCGCGACGGCGGAGGACATCCTTGACCTCTCCGAGGACGTCAACCCGGAGCGCGACCACGTCCGCGGGCCCGATGACGCGCCGGTCACGCTCGTCGAGTACGGCGACTTCCAATGCCCCTACTGCGGACAGGCCGAGTCGGTCATACGAGAGCTCCTCGCATCCTTCGGCGATGACGTGCGCTATGTCTGGCGCAATCTGCCGTTGAACGACGTGCATGGCAACGCGCAGCTCGCCGCCGAGGCCTCCGAGGCGGCCGCGGCGCAGGGGAAATTCTGGGAGATGTACGACGCGCTGCTCGCCCATCAGGACGAGCTCTCGCCCCGAGACCTCGGCCGTTACGCCGAAGAGCTCGGGCTCGACATGGATCGCTTCTGGGACGAGCTTCGCCATCACGAGTACGCGCCCCGCGTCGCCGAGGACGTCAGTAGCGCCGACGCGAGCGGTGTTTCAGGCACCCCGAGCTTCTTCATCAACGGACGCCGCCACTACGGCGCATACGACATCGACACACTCACCTCTGCCGTGAGCGCGGCGCGCAACCGCGCTCACGCGCTGGCAGCGGCGCTCTAAGCAGCCATCGCTCTAAGCAGCTATCAGACCAATGGGTAGACGAGCGAGACCTGCGTCGAGAGGGCGCACGTCACCGTAGCCGCTGTCTTCGCGGCGGGGGTGCGGCGCACCTTGCGCCGCCTGACCGACGGCCTGCGGACGCTCCCGAGCGGGCGCGCGGTGCCGGCGCCTGGAGTCGAGATCGAGACGCCCGGCGAACCGAAATCCGGCTGAGCGCCTTCGTATTCGGCATTGCCGGATTCACTGGCGCATGAGATGTAACCGCCCTCCTCGACCCCGGTCTGGACGGGCCCGAGCGACGCTCCGACCTTGCCGGCCAGCAACTGTGCCTTGCCCAGCCCGTCGCCAACCGCGTCGATCAGGCCCTGGTGGTAAGCAGCGATCGCGGCGGCGCCACTCGCATGCTGGTCTACCGGCTCGGTCGCGACTCCTTGAACGCTGACCGTCCGCTGCTGGGTGTTCGTCGTCGGACCTTCAGCCGATGCGACACCGAGCAGGCCCGCGGCCGCCAGACCGGCTGCCGACGCCAACGATGCTGCGATCACAACCCTCATCGGACTCCCGCAGGTCTCGGATGCGCAGATGCGCTCCGGCACACGATGGTATCGCGGTTGGTCGCGGCTTCGGGGCGATGGATCGACGCGGCGGACGCATGTCGGTCTCTCGCCGGCGCGCTCAATTCAACGCAGCCCTCTGCTTCGCACGGACCAGGACTGCGTCGATCATCTGCTCCGTCAGCCGGCCGGTGAACGTGTTCTGTTGGCTCGGGTGATAGCACCCGAGCAGCGAATACGGCTCCGCCTCCATCTCCGCACCGTGCCCGAAGCGCGGCCGCGGGCGGCTTGGCGGATGAGCACCCGCCGCCGCCGTCAACCGCAGTGCGGCATCCCAGGCGAAGGCGCCAAGGCATAGCACGACGCGCACGTGGCCTAGCAGGCGCAGCTCGCGTACGCTCCACGGCAGGCAGGCATCGCGCTCGGTGGACGTGGGACGGTTGCCCGGCGGCGCGCAACGAACCGCTGCTGTGATCCACGCGCCACGCAGCCGCAGGCCGTCGTCGCGAGCGCTTGAGGTTGGTTGGTTCGCAAACCCGTTTCGGTACAGCGCCGCGAACAGGAAGTCCCCCGAGCGGTCTCCGGTGAACATGCGTCCGGTCCGGTTCGCGCCATGGGCTGCCGGCGCCAGGCCCAAAACGAGCACGCGCGCCGCGGGGTCGCCGAACCCCGCGAGTGGACGTCCCCAGTACTCCTCGGAGGCGAAAGCGGCGCGGCGCTGGCGAGCGACCTCCTCCCGCCACGCGACGAGACGGCGACAGCGCCTGCAGCCAGACACCTCCTCGCTCAGGGTCGCGAGCTCGAGATCCACTTGCGCTTGCACACGCCAGTAGTAGCATCGGGACCGATGGATCTGTGGATCTGGATCCTGCTGGTTGCCACGCTTGTCATCAAGCTTCCGATCGTTGCGCTGATGCTGTGGATTCCCTTCCGCAACGACGAGGCGATGCAGTCGCCGGACACTCCCGGCTCCTCAGAAGAGGACGGCGGCTCGAAGGCGCTGCCCGGAGGCCCACTTGACCCTCACCCACGTCCCCCGTTGCCCCGCTGGCCGCGCCGGGGACCGCATGGTGCTCCACCCTCCCCCGCCCCTAAGCGGATACGTACCTCGGTGCAGAGTCGCCGCCAGGGAATCCTGCACTGAGCGCCGCGCGGAGCCGACCCGGCGTCAGCGGTTGCGCTTGCGCTGCTGCCGTGCCGCCTTCGCTTTCGCGCGGCGCTTGCGCTGCCTGGCCGCCCAGTCGCGCGATGCCATCCCGGCCGTAAGCTCGGGGTCGCCTGCCGGCGCCACTTTGCGTGCATCCCGCGCGATCACGAACGCGATCCCGACAAGCAGCAGCACTGCTGCCACGAGGGCGAGGATGATGACCGTCTGCGAGTTCGTTGTCGGTTCGGAGGAGGAGACGTGGGTCGCCGTCGAGGTCGCTGCCGTCTTCGTGGCTTCGGAGTGGCCTTCGGTGAGTTCGCTGAAGGCGTTGCCGCTGGCGGGCGAAGCCGCCAGCGCCGCCGGACTGGTGAGGGCACAGACGGCAAGTGCGACCAGGCAGCCCAGCCACAGCGACGCGGCACGACGGGGCAGGGGTGGGCGGCGAACGGTCCGCACAGGGCGAGCATACCGCCTGCCGTGGCCGGGGGGCGAACGGCGCCGCCAAGGCCATCGGCGCGCGGGCCGGGGTCCGCGGCAAACCGTAGAATGGCTCGGAATGGCTCCCAAGCAGCGACAGATCCGGATCGAGCAGCGTGGCGCGCTGGAGGCCATTCAAGCACTCGAGCAGCGCTCGGACGAGGAGCTCGAGGCGGAGACCAAATTCAAGTCGGCTGCCCTCGCGATCCTAGGAGCGCGTGCCTCGGAGCGATTCGACGCGGAGGCCGCGCGTGGCTACTTCCAGCGGGCCATCGCGGCAGCTCGTCCGCAGGAGCGTATGCAGATCCGGCGCATGGCCGACGCTTCGCTTGCGCTCGCCGAACGCCGGGCGGGCGACCTCAAAGACGCCGTTGAGCGCCTCGGCCAGGCGCCCCCCAGCGGGCGCCAGCTGCTCGCACTGCGCGCGATGGGACTTCTGGTCCCCTCTGCATCCGCTGGAATCCTCCCCCGCATGCGCGGCATCCTGCTGATCCTGATCTTGATCATCGCCCTGCTGGCTCTCGGAACTGGCATCGTCGAGCTGATCTCGCTCCCCTTCGGGGGCCTCAGCCTGGCTCCGAGCATCCTGCTCGGGTTGTTCGTCGTGCTCGCCGCGCTCGGCGTGGTCGCCGCCGTCGGACGCCGCCGGCGCGATCGGGCGCGCGCCGCGGCACCGTCTTGAGCTCGGTCCTGCCCGAAGCCATCACGCAGCTCAATACGCTTGACGTGTGGCTTCGCCCGTTTGCCTGATCGTGAACCCCGCCGCGGGTGGCGGCAAGGCTGGCCGTCTGGGCCCGGAGCTCGAGCGCACCCTGCGCGGACACGGGCTGACCGTGCGACGCGTCGAAACGCGCGATCTCCACCACGCCCGTCAGCTGGCGGTCGAGGCGGCCGGCCTCGGCGAGACCGTGGTCTCGCTCAGCGGCGACGGCATGCTCGGAGCGATCGCGGACGCCTTGCGGACGATACCGGGAGCCGTGCTCGGCGTCCTTCCCGGGGGACGCGGCAACGACTTTGCCCGCGTGCTCGGCATCGCTGATGATCCCCATGCTGCATGCGCGACGATCGCACACGGATCGCCCAGGCCGGTGGATGTGGGCGAGGCGGCTGGGCGCGCCTTCGTCGGCATCGCGTCGGTCGGCTTCGACAGCGACGCGAACCGAATTGCCAACGAGGCTCCGCCCTGGCTGGGTGGCCTCGTGTACACGTACGGGGCTCTGCGCGCCCTCGCCTCCTGGCAACCGGCGACGTTCGAGATCGAGCTGGATCCGCCCGGCGAACGTCACACGTTTACCGGCTACTCGGTCGGGACCGCCAACTCGAAGGCCTACGGCGGAGGCATGTATGCGGCGCCTGACGCGTTGCTCGACGACGGGCTGCTCGAGGTCGTGGTGGTGGAAGCGATGAGCAGACGTCGCTTCCTCGCGGACCTCCTGCCGAAGGTGTTCAAGGGCACGCATGTGCGGCTGCCGACAGTGCGCGTCTTTCGCGCGAAAGAGGTGGAGATCTCGGCCGACAGGCCGTTCACGATGTACGCCGACGGAGATCCGATCGGTGACCTCCCGGTGCGTGTACGGGCGCTCCGGGGGGCGATCAACGTGCTCGTCCCGCTCCAGAGCCAGGCCCGGCCGGCGTTTGCCTCGCGTGCTGGAGCAGAGCCGCAAGCGACCGGCGGCGAGAGGACCGCTACCGTTCAGGCGCCGGGCGAGTCCGCGGTGGGCCCCTGATGAACGCGGCGCTGGCGCCCAAGCTCCTCCTGGCACGGGCTGTGGGCGCACTCTCGCGGCTGCAGGGCGGTGGCGCCACAAGCGTCCCCGGCAGGGTGCTGATGCGCCTTGAGCCGAGCGCGATCGGCGCCCTCGGCGCGCGCCTGTCGCGCGGGAGCGTGCTCGTTTCCGCGACCAACGGCAAGACCACGACCGCCGCGATGGCCGCGAGCATCTTCGAGCAGGCCGGCATCCGACTTGTGCACAACCAGGCCGGAGCAAACATGGCCGGCGGCATCGCCACCACGCTGCTCGCCGCAGCGCGCCCGCGTGGCGCCATCGCGGGCGAGCTCGGACTCTTCGAGGTGGACGAGCTGTGGCTGGCCACACTCGTTGACGAGCTGCGACCGCGGGCAATCCTGCTCTCGAACCTGTTTCGCGACCAGCTCGACCGTTACGGTGAGCTCGAGGCGATCGCCGCGCGTTGGCATGGCGCCTTGGCACGCTCGGACGCGCGGCTCGTCCTGAACGCCGACGACCCTCAGATCGCCGACCTCGGGCGCGAGCGCGCGCAGGTCGTCTACTTCGGGGTCGACGACGATTCGCTTGCGATGCCGGGGATGGCGCATGCCGCGGACGCCAAGCATTGCCGTCACTGCGGCGCTGCCTATGTCTTCGACGCGGTCTATCTCGGACACCTGGGCCACTACCACTGCGAGAGCTGCGGGCAGACGCGGCCAGCGCCGGCAATCACGGCGACGGACGTGACGCTCGAAGGCGTTCGCTCGGCGCGTTTCATGCTGCGCACCCGAGAAGGTGAGGCTCAGGTGACCCTGGGCCTCCCCGGTCTCTACAACGTCTACAACGCGCTCGCCGCGGCCGCGCTCGCGGGGACGCTGGGCGTGCCGTTGCCGAGCATCGTCGCCGGTCTGTCGGGAACGCGGGCAGCCTTCGGCCGCGCCGAGTCCGTGACCGTGTCCGTCGACGGCGCGTCCCCAGGCCGTCAGCCCTTGGCCGCCGGACGTCGTGAGCTGCGGATCCTGCTCGTGAAGAATCCGGCCGGAGCGAACGAGGTGCTGCGTACGCTGGCGCTCGAGCCGGGCCAGCACGACCTGCTCGCCGTGCTGAACGACAACATCGCCGACGGTCGCGACGTGTCTTGGATCTGGGACGCCGACTTCGAGCTGCTCGCGAGCCGCATTCGACGGGTCACGTGCAGCGGCACGCGCGCTGCGGAGCTTGCCGTGAGGTTCAAGTATGCCGGCGTTGAGGAGGCGCGCATCCACGTGCAGGGAGACCTGGTGCGCGCGCTGCGCGAAGCCGCGGACGATCGCCCTCAGTACGACTCACCGCTGTACGCCCTGCCGACCTACACGGCGATGCTGTCGCTGCGGGAGCTCCTGGTCGCGCGCGGGGAGGCGAGCAGCGCTTGGTCGTGACGCGATCCGCAGAAGCGCGCCTACCGCCGCCAGCCGAGCTGCAGGTCATCTGGCACGACCTGGAGTGCGGCGGTTACGACGCCGACCTGACGCTCTGGCGAGAGCTCGCTGGTGGATCGGGCGCCGGTTCGCCTGCGGACCCGATCCTGGAGATCGGCGCCGGCAGCGGACGGGTCGCTCTCGATCTCGCCCGTGCCGGGCACCGGGTCACCGCGGTTGACCTCGACCGTCGCCTCCTCGACGCGCTGAGTACTCGCGCCGGCGGCGCCGAGGTCGAGGTGGTGTGCGCCGACGCCCGCACGTTCGACCTCGACCGACGCGATTTCGGACTCTGCCTGGTGCCGATGCAGACCGTGCAGCTGCTCGGCGGAGAGGCCGGACGCGCCGCGTTCCTACGCCGCGTGCGCGAGCACCTGCGTCCAGGCGGCGTGCTCGCGTGCGCGATCGTGAGTGACTTCGAGTACTTCGACTGTACGCGCGGTGACAACGGGCCTCCATCCGACCTCGTGCGGCTCGGCGGCGTGGACTATGTGAGCCGCCCCACGCGCGTGTCCGCCGACCAGGACCGCGTCGTCATCGAACGTGTGCGCCGGATCCTGCCCGAGGGTCGCGAACCGCTGCCGGAGGGCTCGAACCGTCTGCTCCGGCTGGGCGCCCGCTCGCCGACGCTCGCCGGCGAGCGCGACGTGATCGAACTCGGCCTCGTCACCGTGGAGCAGCTCGAGCGCGAGGGCGTCGCGGCGGGCTTTCGTCCCGCGGCGTCCCGCAGAGTGGAGGCGACCGACGAGTATCTCGGAAGTGACGTGGTATTGCTCCATGCCTGACGGCGGCGCAGGTCCTCCCCCCGCGATCACGCTGCGCGTCTGCGCGCTGTATCCGGACCTCATGAACATCTATGCCGACCGCGGCAACATGCTCGTGCTCGAGCGCCGCTGCGCCTGGCGCGGCATCGGGTTCGAGATCATCGCCAGCGGGCTGGGTGAGCTACTGGATCCGCAGGCCGCAGACCTCTTCTACATCGGCGGCGGCCAGGACCGCGACCAGCGTCTGTGCGCGCAAGACCTGATCGAGACCAAGCGCGACGCTCTGCACGCGGCCGCGGCTCGCGACGCGGTCGTGCTCGGGGTCTGCGGCGGCTATCAGCTGCTCGGCCGCTCCTACACCCTTGATCACGAGCGGATCCCCGGCGTCGGTCTGCTCGACGTGGAAACCGTCCGTGAAGGCGCCCGCCTGATCGGCAACGTCGCGATCGAGGTCGTGCTGGGCGGTCAGCTCGCCGGCGCTTCGTCGACGCCCCGCGTGCTCGCGGGCTTCGAGAACCACGGCGGGCGGACTCGTCTCGCAAGCGGCCAGCAGCCGTTCGGACGGGTGCTCAAGGGATACGGCAACGAAGGCGCCAGCGGCCTGGAGGGCGCGATCCGCGGCAACACGATCGGCACCTACCTGCACGGCCCGCTGCTTCCCAAGAACGTGTGGTTCGCCGATTGGCTGATCGGCGCGGCCCTTGGCATCGAGCCGGAGCAGCTCGCCGTGCTCGACGATGGGCTCGAGCACGACGCGCATCTCAGCGCCCGCCGCGCGGCCGGAGTCTGACTTGCCCACATCGATCGCCGCAAAGTGCTCGGTCGGCGATCTCTCGCGTGAGCCGACAGCGCATACGATCGCCCGGATGCAGCTCTCCGAGTACCAGCGCCTGTCCCGGCGCACGGCCGAGTATCCGCGCGACGCCTGGCTGGCCTACCCGTCGCTCGGCCTGGCGGGAGAGGCCGGCGAGGTTGCCGACCACGCCAAGAAGGCGATCCGCGATGACGGAGGCACGGTCACCGACGAGCGCCGGCTCGCGATATCGAAGGAGCTCGGCGACGTGCTCTGGTATGTCGCTCAGCTAGCGAGCGAGCTCGGGCTCGAGCTGGAGGAGATCGCGCGGGCGAATCTCGAGAAGCTCAGCTCCCGCCAGCAGCGTGGGGTGCTGTCCGGCAGCGGCGATGAGCGCTAGCGAAAGCGAGCGCTACTCGGCGAGGAGCCGGGCCGGCGCCGAGAAGCGCGCGAAGCGACCGGCCAGGCGCGCGGGTACGAGCGCGCGCACGCGTACTCCCTCGGCGGTGTCCTCGCGGCTGACCTCGCCCGCGATGTCGTGCAGTTCCGCCAGGCTGCCGCCGTCGGCGTAGGGAACAAGCAGCTCGAGGCTCAGAAGCGTGTGCGCGAGCTCGCGCTCGATTCGCTCGCCGAGCTCGACGAGGCCCTCTCTCGTCGTTCCGCTGACGAGCACCGCGTCCGGGTGTTGCAAGCGCAGCTCCTCGCGGGCCTGCTCGTCGAGCAGGTCGACCTTGTTAAGTACGAGCACCCGCGGGCGGTCGCCGGCGCCGATCTCCTCAAGCGTCTGGTCAACGGCACGCTGCATGATCTCGGCGTGGGCCTCGGGGGCAGACGCATCGAGGACGTGCACCAGGAGCTCCGCGCGACGGGTCTCCTCGAGTGTTGCGGCGAACGCGTCCACGAGCTGATGGGGCAGCTTGCTGATGAAGCCGACGGTGTCCGTCAGAAGATACGGCCTGCCCGCTGGCCGATCGCCGATCGTTCGCAGCGTGCGGGTGGTCGGGTCGAGTGTGTGGAAGAGACGGTCGCGCACGCCCACCTCAGATCCGGTGAGGGCGTTGAGCAGCGTCGACTTGCCCGCGTTCGTGTAGCCAACCAGCGCGATCGTCGGCAGCGCTGCCCGCTCGCGCTCTGCGCGCTGGACGGCGCGC
>DATMQG010000060.1:0-19130 GCA_035566835.1 Solirubrobacteraceae bacterium | reverse complement strand
CCGAGGTGAGCGCCGTAGACCGCCTGCGCCTCGGACTGGCGATCGCCGCGGCAGCGGCGCCCGGCGGCATTCCTCGCCGCCCCACCATAGAGCTGGTCCTCCGCGGTGGCCTGCACAGCGTCGAGCGCGACGCGGCCGCGGTGCGCTACCACTACGACGTCGGAAACGACTTCTTCGCGCTGTTCCTCGACGAGTCGATGACCTACAGCTGTGCGATCTTCTCGCGCGGCGCCGAGACGCTCGAGGACGCCCAGCAGGCGAAGCTCGACCTCGTCGCGCGCAAGCTCGGTCTCGAACCCGGGATGCGCGTGCTCGATGTCGGCTGCGGCTGGGGAAGCTTCGCGATCCACGCGGCCCGCGAGTACGGCGTCAGCGTCGTCGGCGTGACGCTCTCCCCGCCGCAGGCAGAGCTCGCTCGCGAGCGTGCGTCCGAGGCGGGGGTCGCAGGTCAGGTGGAGATCCTGGTGGCCGACTACCGCGAGCTGCCGCGATCATCGTTCGACGCAGTCGCGAGCATCGGCATGGCGGAGCATGTAGGCGAGAGCCAGATCGACCTCTACGCCAGGTCGCTGTTCACCCTGCTGCGCCCGGGCGGGCGCCTCCTCAACCATGCGATCGCGACGCTCGACCCCGACCACGAACCGCTCGCGGACATCTTCTCGACCCGCTACGTCTTTCCCGACGGCGAGCCGCTGGCGCTCTCGCGCATCGAGCTCGCGCTGGAGCGGGCCGGCTTCGAGACCGAGCACGTCGAGGGCTTCAGGGACGACTACTCCGTCACGCTCCGTAACTGGAGCGAGCGGCTGGACGAACACCTCGACGAGGCTCGGGTGCTCGCCGGCGAGGAGCGCACACGAGTCTGGCGGCTGTATCTCAGGGCGGCGCGTCACGGCTTCGAAACCGGTCACACCGCCGTCTACCAGGTGTGCGCGCGGAGGGATCCCCCCCGTACGCGAGCGCTCGAGGCGTCCAGCGTTGCGCGAGCCGACGGCGCGGTCACGGTCTCCTCGCCGGCGTAGAGGGCTGGCTAGGAGTAGACCTCTTCGCCGGGGGCTTGGTCAGCTCGCGCTGGAGGGCGCCTGCGGGCGGTGATCGCGAGCCCAGCCGACGATCGCCCCCGAGCCGGTGATCACCTCGCCGCCGTCGAGCACGAGGATCGGCACGGCGCGCTGTCCGCTCAGCTGCTCGACCTCGGCGCGGTCGCTCGCACGAGCCGGCCAGGTCCAGAACTTCAGCGTGCCGCCGTTCACCTGCTTGCACTCATACTCGTACCCCGCCTCGTCGAGCGCTTTCGCCGCCCGGCCGCACGGATGCGCCAACGGACCCGGCAGCCCGCCGAAGGACTTGCCGTCCGTGCAGGTGTAGAGGATCACGCTGAGATCGTACTCCCACGGTAGATCGTTCAGCCCGTCGGCCGTCCGGTCGACCGCCCGCCGCCGAGTCGCGAAGCGTCACCGGCCCAACCATTCGCCACGGGCGTAGGATGAAGGGCGTGGAGAGTTCAGCGCTCGCCGTCAACCGCTCCTTCGGGGATCTCGAGCGCCACCGCCGCGAGCTGACCGCCTACTGCTACCGCATGCTCGGCTCGCCGTTCGAGGCGGAGGACGCTGTCCAGGACACGCTGCTTCGCGCGTGGCGATCGCTCGAGCGCTTCGAGGGGCGCTCCTCGCTGCGATCGTGGCTATACAGGATCGCCACGAACGTCTGCCTGGACATGCTCGATGGCCGCGAGCGCCGGGCGCGCCCGATGGACCTCGGCGACGCGCGCTCGCCCGACGGTCCGATCGGCGAGATCCTGCCCGAGGTCACCTGGGTCGAGCCGCTCCCCGACGCGCGCGTCGCCTCCGATGGCGACCCGGCCGCCGTCGCGGAGTCGCGCGAGACGATCCGCCTGGCGTTCGTCGCCGCGCTACAGCACCTGCCGCCGCGCCAGCGAGCCGTTCTGATCCTCTGCGAGGTCCTGCACTGGAAGGCCTCCGAGGTGGCCGAGCTGCTTGACACGAGCGTTGCCGCCGTCAACAGCGCGCTGCAGCGTGCGCGGGCTGCGCTCGACGCGGCCGACGTCGCGGACGCCGGCCAGGGCCGGCTGAGCGAGCACGACCGCCAGTTGCTCGCGCGCTATGTCGACGCCTTCCAGCGTTATGACATGGACGCGCTCACCGCCCTGATCCACGAGGACGCGACGCAGTCGATGCCGCCTTACGAACTATGGCTCCGCGGCCGCGAGGACATCTTCGGCTGGTGGCTCGGCGCGGGCTCCGGCTGCCGGGGCTCGCGGTTGATCCCCGCGATCAGCGCGAACAGCTCGCCCACGTTCGGCCAGTACAAGCCGAGCGAGACCGGCTCGGGCTATGACCCCTGGGCGCTCCAGGTGCTGGAGGTCGCCGACGGACGCATCGTCGAGTTCACGTTCTTCCTCGCAACCGAGACGATCTTCCCGCTGTTCGGGCTGCCCCCGCGCGTGGACGCCTAGCGTCACTCGCGCAGGACGTGGGCGACACCGACGAAGTCCACGAGCGCGAGGAGCTCCGGGGACGCTCCTCGCAGGCGCACGTCGCACCCTCGCCTGCGAGCGGCCAGCGCCAGCCGTGCCAGAGCATCGACCGCGACCGCGTCCGCGGCAATATCCGCCACGTCACACAGCAGCATGTCGGCCCTGACGCCGGCCAGCAACGCGCATGTCCGCTCGTAGAGGCCGGGCAGGTCCGCACGCAGGAGCGGAGCTCTGACGGTCAGGGTGATGCTGCGCGGCGATGAGGCGGCCATCGGCCGGACCGGCGCGGCGGTCTAACCGGCCTCCGCGCTCGTGCACGTACCTGGCGCGCGCCAAGCGGCGAGGCCTTCCGCCTCACCGGAGCGTTTCAGCGCCAGATTCGGAGCCGGCCAGCGGCCGTGGTCCGATCGGGTCGTCATCGGTCTCGCCTCCTCGGGGGTCAGGGTTCGAAGTGAAGACCGCAACGCGTCACGGAACTCATCGACGCGCCGGCACGCGACTGCGCGCGGAGATGTGACTCCGTCCGCCGCTGTCACGTTTGCGGGATCCGTTTCGTCATATTTGTGAGCACGACTGGAAATGGGACCTCAAGCGATGAACGGAGGGCCGTGATCGATGGGCGAGCACGATCTTCTCGCGGAGGAGTTCGAGCGTCATCGCAGTCGTCTGCGCGCCGTCGCCTACCGCATGCTCGGCTCGATCAGCGATGCCGATGACGCGGTTCAGGAATCATGGCTGCGACTGAGTCGCTCGGATCCGTCGGCAATCGCCAATCTCCCCGGGTGGCTCACGGCGGTCGTCGCCCGCGTATCGCTGGACATGTTGAGGACGCGCAGGGCGAGGCGCGAGGACTATGCGGGCAGCTGGCTGCCGGAGCCGATCGTAGACGTCGGCGACGGGGAGGCCGATCCGGAATATGAGGCGCTGCTCGCCGACTCGGTGGGGCTCGCGCTGCTGGTCGTGCTGGACTCGCTCGCCCCGGCCGAGCGGCTTGCCTTCGTGTTGCATGACATGTTCGCCGTGCCGTTCGGCGAGATCGCTCCGATCGTCAGCACGACGCCGGCCGCGGCGCGCCAGCTGGCAAGCCGCGCGCGCCGGCGTGTGCGCGGAGCGGCGCCGGCGCAGGATGGGGACCTCGCCCAACAGCGCGAGCTCGTGGACGCGTTCCTCGCGGCATCGAGGGAAGGCGACTTTGAAGCGCTCATGGCCGTGCTCGATCCGGGCGCTGTGTTCCGGCTCGACACCGGCGGCGTCGCTGCGACCGCGAGCGAGCCGATTATCGGCGCCGAGGCGGTCGCGCGTCAGGTGCTTGCGCGCGGGCGTCCGTTCGCGCGATTCGCGCGGCATGCGATCGTGAACGGCGGCGCGGGCGTCGTGGTTGCCGCCGGTGCAAGGCCGCTCGCGATCGTCGGCTTCACGACTGCTCGCGGGCGAATCGTCGAGATCGACCTGATCGCCGACCCACAGAAGCTGGCGAGACTGCTGCCAGAGCAAGCGGGCGACTGACCTTCGCTGCCCCCCGCGGCGCCGGCGGGGACCCCCCGGGCGACCCGCGCCGCTTGATCGCCGGTCCTCCTGCAACCGCCGTGGCGCGCAAGCAGCCGCCGTAGCGTTAGCGTTTGCCCACGACATGGACATGTCTCGGCGTCTGCGCCTCGGCGGGGGGAGCGACCTCGCAATCGACCTCGGTACGGCGAACACGCTCGTATACGTCCGCGGCTACGGGATCGCGGTCTCCGAGCCGTCGGTCGTCGCCCAGCACACGGACACTGGCCGCGTGCTGTCGGTCGGCGACGAGGCCAAGCGGATGATCGGTCGCACCCCGGCGACGATCACTGCCAGCCGGCCGCTGCGCCACGGCGTGATCGCCGACCTGGAGGTCACCGAGGAGATGCTGCGACAATTCATCAGGCGCGTGCACCGCGGACGCCTGACGCATCCGCGCGTCGTGATGTGCGTGCCGTCCGGTCTCACCGAGGTCGAGCTCAGCGCTGTGCAGGAGGCCTGCCTGTCGGCGGGCGCGCGCGAGGTGCACCTGATCGACGAGCCGATTGCCGCGGCCGTCGGGGCTGGACTTGACATCTCCGCTGCGACAGGTCGCATGGTGGTCGACATCGGCGGCGGTACCAGCGAGGTCGCGACGATCTCGATGGGCGCGATGGTCGTCCAGCGCTCGCTGCGCATCGCCGGGTATGACTTCGACGAGGCGCTGATCGGCTGGCTGCGCCGCAGGCACGGCCTGATCGTGGGACAGCCGACGGCCGAGGCCCTGAAGCTGGATATCGGCTCCGCGGCCCCGCAGCCGCTACAGCGCGAGGGCGAGGTCCGTGGGCGCGACGCGGTCTCGGGCCTGCCCCGGGCGCTCACGATCAGCAGCGAGGAGGTCAGAGAGGCGCTGAACGAGGCCGTGCAGGCGATCGCCGACGCGGTTCATTGGGCGCTCGAGCAGACGCCGCCCGAGCTGGCAGGTGACGTGGCCGATACAGGGATCCTGCTTGCCGGCGGCAGCTCGCTGCTGGCTGGCTTCCCGGAGCGCCTGACTCAGCAGACCGGAGTTCCGGCCTGGCGTGCGGACTCGCCGCTGACGTGTGTGGCTGAGGGCGCGGGCCGCTCGCTCGAGGGGTTGCGCACGCTGACCAGGAAGGCCCGGCTCTCGCGACGCTACTCGCCGACCTCGCCTTACCGGCGCCCCACGACCGCTGCCGATCGCGCCGCGCAGGCAGGACACCACGAGTGACCGCTTGCGCAAGCGGCCGATCCTCGTCCGCCGCATTCGCGGCGCATTGGTTGTTCGCGCTCTCGGCTTCGCCGCTCAGATCGCGCGGTCGCGGTCGCGCCAGTAGGGCTCGCGCAGGCGGCGCTTGAAGATCTTGCCCGAGTCCTCACGCGGGAGCGAGTCGGTGAACTCGACCAGGCGCGGGGTCTTGTATGTGGCGAGCCTCGAGGAGACGTGTCCGCGGACCTCCGCGGCGGTGAGCAGAGCGCCGTCGTGGAGCTCGACGTGCGCCGCGATCGCCTCGCCGAACTCTTCGTCCGGTATTCCGAAGACCGCGCAATCGCGCACGCCGGGCAGCGACAGCAGGCAGGCCTCGATCTCGGCCGGGTACACGTTCACGCCGCCGCTTATGACCATGTCGCTGCGGCGGTCGTTGAGGTAGAGGTAGCCGTCGGCGTCGAGGTAGCCGATGTCGCCGCAGCTGACGAGGCCGTCGCGTTCGATCTCCAGGCGCTTGGCGTCGTCGCCGTGGTAGGTGAAATCTGGCCACACGTCGAGCCACATGTAGACCTCGCCCGACTCGCCGGCGGGGAGCTCGGTCCCGTCGGCGGCGAACACCTTCACCACGGCCCGCTCGATCGGCCGCCCGACGGTCCCGGGGTGCGAGAGCCACTCCTCGCTGGTGCAGAACACGACCGGACCCGTCTCCGTGCCGCCGTAGTACTCGGCCACTATCGGGCCCAGCCACTCGATCATCGCGCGCTTGACGTCGGGCGGGCAGGGGGCCGCGGCGTGAACGACCAAGCGCAGCGACGAGAGGTCGAAGCGGGAGCGCACCTCCTTGGGCAGGGCGAGGAGTCGCACGAACATCGTCGGGACCATCTGCACGACCGTGACGCGCTGCTCGGCGACGATCCGCAGGAACTCCGCGGCGTCGAAGCTGCTCATGATCGTCATGTCCATGCCGCGGATCGCCGCCGCGAGCGCATAGACGTTGGGCGCGGTGTGGTACATCGGCGCCGGGATCACGGTGCGCTCGCCCGGACCCAGTCCGAAGATCCGAGCGACCATCGCCTGAATGGCCTCGCGCTGGGCGTCGCCGGTCGGCGCGCGCACGACGCCCTTCGGCGTTCCGGTGGTCCCCGACGTGTAGATGATGCTCATCGGAGCGCCCTCGGGTGGCTGCGCCCAAGGGTCGTGGCCGGCCAGCTCCTCGGGCCAGGAGCCCGCGCCATCAGGCACTTCGACAGAGACCTCGCCGCCTGCCGGCACGACTACGAGCGCAAGCCCATCAGGGACGCTCCGCGCGATCGCCGGCCAGAGATCGGCGTGCACGACGAGCACCTTCGCGCCGCTGTCGCGGAGCACGTGGGCGATCTCATCGCCGCGCCAGTGCCAGTTGATCGGCACGGCGCTCGCGCCCAGCGGCGCGGTCGCGATCGAAGCCTCGAGGAACTCGATCGAGTTGCGTAACAGCAGCGCGACGCGGTCGCCGGCGCCGACGCCGAGCTCCGACAGCGCTCGCGTCGCTCGCAGCGCCCGATCGAACAGGTCGGGATAGGTCGTGAAGCGCTCGCCACAGCGGACGCCGATCTGCTCGTCGTCGGCCACGGGTCCGGATGCTATTCCTCTCGCACGCCTCGGCCCGGCACACGGCCAGCCACGGTCAGAGCCCGTGATGCGGCCACTCGGCCGCGCTCTTTCCTTCCTTGAAGGCGGTGGCGCCGAGCGTATGCGAGTCGCGCCGCATGAACATCGAGATCACCATCTCGGCCTCGATCCGTAGGCGTTCCTCGAGCGTGCGACCCACGCCGCGCATGATGCTCTCCTTGTCGCTGCGGATCGCGCCCTGCGGCAGTGCGGCGATCTCGCGCGCAAGCTCCTGCGCCCGCGCCAGTGCGGCTCCGCGCGGGACGATCTCGTTGAGCAGGCCAATGCGGTGTGCCTCCTCGGCGTCGATGCGCCGCCCGGTGATCACCAGCTCCATCGCTCGGGCGAAACCGACGACCAGCGGCAGCCGCACCGTCATGCCGTCGCCGCCGACGATGTTCCAGCGCCGCTCGAGCGCCCCGAACTCCGCGTTCTCGGCGCCGATGCGGATGTCGGCGAGGAGCGCCGTCTCGAGCCCGGCCGCGAACGCGTATCCGTTCACGGCGGCGATCACCGGCTTGAAGATGTCGGCCTTGCGCGTATAGCCGCACTCGCCGGGACTGTTGTAGAGGCTGACGCGAAACGCGTCGAAGTCGCCGATCTCGCTCAGGTCCGCCGCGTCCCGCAGATCCCACCCCGCGCAGAAGGTCGTCTCGCCGGCGCCCGTGATCACCAGCACGAACGCCTCATCGTCGTCTCGAAAACGCTCCCAGGCATCGTGCAGCTCGGCGTTCATGGCCCGGTTGACCGCGTTGTGTTGATCCGGGCGGTTGTAGGTCAGCGTGACGACGGGTCCTTCCTGCTCGTAAAGAAGCGTCGTGTACTTCATCGCGGCTCACTGCTTCGGGCGCCGGCGTGTCCGATGCAACTCGCCGGCGCCTCGTCGATCCTCACCCGGCGAGCAACGGGGCGCCGGGTCAGCCGCATCGCGATCTTCGCGTGAGCTCCGGCGATCGCCACCAGCATCAAGCCAGCCTACAGAGCGGCGCGCTGCTTGGAGTGGAACTTCTACGAGGAGTCGTGGCGGCGGTAGATCCAGGATCCGCCTGGGAGCCTGTAGGACGGCCCGAGATGCTTCACGAGCCCGCCTTGCATCTCGAGCCCGTACATCGCCGTGCGAGCCTCGAGCAGCCGGCTCGCGAGGGCCCCGCCGTCTCCCACGTATGCCGGTCCGGTCCCATCCGTCAACAGCTGCTGGGCCATCGCGATCCCGCGAGCGTAAAGGGGAGCGCTCGAGCGAAGCACGGCACTGAGCTCTCGCAGGGCGGATGCGTTGCCCACGAGGTGGGCGCCCCGGCGCAGCACCGTTGCACCGCTTCGAGACCCGTGGGCGATCTCGAGCAACCGCTCCAACCCATCTGCGATCGCCGCGCGAGAGCGCGGCTCGGTCAACGTCGCGGCACGAGCCGCGAGCGCACGCGAGCCGGCGGGATCGGAGCCGGCGATGAGCGCCTTGTCCAAGACGCCGGGGAGCGCACGCGCGAGAACGCGGGCGAGGGGACCAGGCTCGAACGTACGATGCAGGAGACGGTCGTATGAAAGCTCGAAGTCGCGGTTCGCTTCGACGTGCACTTGCTTCGCTACCATCTTCGTGACACCTCCGTACCAAAATAGCCGGTGTCGCCGTAACCTATCACACGCTTACGCCGGTTTCAATGACACAGGCCCCCCCTGCCCCCAATCAGCTCGATCTCGTGATCGACTTCGTCAACACGCTCGATGCCGAGGACGGCACCGATGAGCTCGCGACGCAGGATGGGCTGACGACGTGGCTGGCGCAGCGGGGAATGCTCGAGACCCGACGCGCCGCGGAGCCGAGCGCTGAAGAGCGCCAGCACGCGATCAGGCTCCGTGAAGCGCTACGTGAGCTGATGCTGGCGAACAACGGGGGCCCGCGCGGGGACGCGGCCGGCGAGGAGCTCGAGCTGGTGGCCCGGCGCGGGGATCTCGGCGTCCACTTCGACCCAGACGGCTCGGTCGGCATCGCGCCCGCCGCGGAGGGCTTCGCGGCCGCGCTGGCGCGCCTCTTGGTCCCCGTGGCGCGCGCGGTGGGCGACGGCTCGTGGCAGCGCGTAAAGGCCTGTCGCGCTGCCGACTGCCGCTGGGCCTTCTATGACCGCTCACGCAACCGCTCAGGCGTCTGGTGCGAGATGGCAGTGTGTGGGAACAGGACCAAGGTCCGCGCCTACCGCGAGCGGGCACCGCGCGAAGGTCGCTGACCCGAGCCCCTGCGCGATCAGCTCGACAGGCTCAGGCCTTCGCCCTGGGGCTGAAGGGGTGAAGGTCATCGAGGGAGGCGACTGAAAATCGCCGATCGGGGGTTTGAAGCGACGCTTCGCCGGTCATACTGGTTCGCGTGGTCAGACCTCAGGACCCAGACGAGAGCACCTCCAGCGAGCAGCAGGCGCCCTCCGAGTCGGCGGAGCCGGCTGCGTTCGGTTCGCTCCTCAGCAATGTTCCGAGCGATCTCCGCGATGTGTCCTTCCCGACCGTGGTCCGCGGCTACGACAGGCGGGAGGTGGATGCCTATGTCCAGCGCGTCAATCGCGTGATCGCCGAGCTCGAGATCAGCCGCTCGCCCCAGGCCGCGGTCAAGCATGCGCTCGACCGCGTCGGCGAGCAGACGAGTGGCGTCCTCCAACGCGCGAGGGAGGTCGCAGAGGAGCTGACCTCGACGGCCCTGGCGGAAGCCGAGCACGCCACGCTTCGCGCCAAGGTCGAAGCCGAGGAGATGATCGAGACTGCTCAGATGCAAGCGCACCAGCTTCGCGGGCAGTCGAAGGAGGAGGCCGACGAGATCATCGCTCGGGCACGCGCCGAGGCGGCCGAGAAGCTCAAGCGTGCCGAGGAGCAGGTGCGAACGTTGCAAGACGGCGCCGAGGGGCGCCTGCGCGCACTTCAGGCGGACATCCAGGCCTCGGCGGACGCCCGTCGCAAGGTGCTCGACGAGCTGCGGCGGACCGCGGCTGAACTCGACGAGTTCGCGGGCGGGGCGATCAACCGCTTTCACGGCGGAGAGGCGTACGAGACGCAGCCGGAGCCGCCCACGGAGACGATCCCGCCCAAGACCCAGCCGCGGCCGTCGCGCGGTGACGAAACCGGCCCCGAGACTCGCGCCCGGATCAAGCCTCGCAAGCCGGCCGATGGCGCTCCGACGATCGCGCAGGGCGCGGCGGCCGATGCGGACCGCTCAGAGCGGGCGGGCGCCAGCCGCAGGAAAGGCTGAGCCTCCTATTAGGCTCACTCGCAGCTCGCGCGTAGATCGCCGCTGTCGGCTCCGAGGCCGAGATCCAAAGTCGACGGCGCGGCTAATCTGGATGGATGCGAGTCGAGTTTCTCTTCTGGGCCGGTTGTCCGTCGCATCCGAAGGCGCTCGCCGATCTTCGTGAGGCACTGCTCGAGACCGGACATGACCCCGACCGGGTGATCGTGCGCGAGGTCGACAGCGAGGCCGGCGCCCGGGCGGAGGAGTTCGTCGGCTCGCCGACGATTCGCATTGACGGCGTGGACGTGCAGCCGCTGGACGATGAGCCGACGGGACTCACGTGCAGGGTCTACAGGCGGCGCGACGGCCGCATCTCGCCCACGCCCGACCCAGTCGACCTGCGCGACGCGTTACGCGCCGCCTCGATTTCGAGCGGAAGGAGCTGACATGCCAGCGATCGGTGAAGGCGCGCCGACGTTCGCCCTGCCAGACACAGGGGGCACGATCCACGCACCCGACGGCGCAGCGGCGACAGTGATCGTGTTCACGTGCAACCACTGCCCGTATGCGCTCGCCTGGCACGAGCGCATCATCGGCGTGGCAAGCGACTACGCCGACCGCGGCGTGCGCATGCTGGCGATAAACCCGAACGACGCCGACCGGTATCCGCGCGACTCGCTCGATGCGATGCGCGCGCGCGTGGAGGCGGGCGAGTTCGGCGGCGTGCCGTATCTCAGAGATGAGTCTCAGGAGGTCGCGCGCGCGTATGACGCCAGAACGACTCCCGACTTGTTCGTGCTCGACTCCGGCGGCGTCCTTCGCTACCGCGGAGCTCCGGACGGCGACCAAGACGACCCCGGCGAGAACGCCGCGTGGCTGCGCGGGGCACTCGACGCGGTGCTCGAGGGCCGAGCGCCCAACCCGGATGAGACACGTCCGGTCGGCTGCTCCATCAAGTGGAAAGCCTGACTCGGCGGCGCTTGACTGATGGCATTCCGGACGGTCACGGGAAGGGACACGAGATGAATATCGGCGTCGTCGGAACCGGACGCATCGGGGGAACGATTGCCAGGCAGATGGCGGCGGCCGGTCATCAGGTCAAGCTCTCATTCAGCCGGAACCCTGCGTCCCTCGAGACGCTCGCACGGGAGATCGGACCGAACGCCGCCGTCGCGAAGCCTGCGGATGCCGTCGAGTTCGGCGAAATCGTGGTGGTATCGGTTCCGTGGAGCCTGCTGCCGACGGCTCTCGAGGAGCTGGGCTCGCTCGCCGGAAAGATCGTGCTCGACACCACCAACCAGTACGGCGCGCCACCCCTTCCGCCGCACGGCGAGACCGCCGCGCATTTCAACGCCGCACGGATGCCAGGAGCTCGTTACACAAAGTCATTCAACACGCTCACAGCCGCTTTTCAGGCCGAGGCCTCGGGCCGCCAGAGCGACGATCGGGTCGTCCAGTGGCTGTCCGGCGATGACGTTGACGCGAAGAATGTCGTCGTCGGTTTGATCGAGGACGCCGGCTTTGTGCCGGTCGACCTCGGCGCCACGGCCGACTGTGCGGTGATGGAGGCTCCCCGGCGAGAGGGTGCGGTCTACGGCGAGGAGTACCGCGCACCCGATGCCGCGGCTGTGATCGAGGCCGTCCGGGCTGGGATTCCGATCCCGCCAACTCCGAAATACGAGTGACGCCCATCCCCCGCTGCGCATGACTCGAGATCCAATCCCGATCCCCGAGAACGTCCGCGAGTTGCTTGACGCGCCCAACTACGTCCACCTCTCGACCCTGCGGGCGGACGGGTCGCCGCGCAACTGGGTGGTTTGGGTGGGGATCGAGGGCGATCAGATCCTCGTCTGCACGTCCGATTCGGTGTGGAAGGCAAAGGACATGCGTCGCGACCCCCGTGTCGGTCTCTCCGTGACGGACCTCACCAATCCATACCGCATGGCGACGCTGCAAGGTCGCGTGGTCGAGGTACGTCCCGACGAGGGTTGCCGCTACATGGATCCGATCTCCGTGAAGTACACGGGCGCCCCTTTCCCGAGTCGTGGCCCCGATCGCGTGTGCTTTGTGATCGCCGTCGAGACGGCGGGACAACGCACGCTCGGGTTCACCCACAATCCCACTTAGCTGTGCGTCCGGCATAGGCAAGATCGATCACGCGGCGTTGTCGGCGGCTGCGTGTTGGTCCTCGAGCGCATGAGCGTCCGCCAGACCCCAGCCCAGCCGCTGCACGATCTGACCTACGAAGTGCTCCGACTGGAGCTCGGAGGCCCGGACGTCCTCCATGAACGTTTGCCGCTCCACCCCCTCGTCCAGATTTGCTAGGACCACGATGCGCGGCATGGCTGCTCCTTTCAGTGTCGGTGAAGACGAGGTCTTTGGATCTGCTTCTCGTCGCGTTCGGGCCATCTACGATAGCGCGTAGTACGGCCCAGTGGTCGCATTCGTGGGGGCTGCCTACTACGCTGCTTCGTAGATAGTGGAAAGGTTTTCCAGCTGGCGGCGTCTTGTGCTCTACGGACCCCGAACCGATCGCTTCGCGGGCGGGCTCGGTGGTCGCACTCCCCCCACGCACAGGAGCCAATAATCATGAGACGAAACCGCTTTGTATCGTCCGGCATCCTCGCCGTCCTTGCCGGCGGGGCGCTGCTCGCCGTCGCCGTCAGCGCCAGCAGCGCCGAAAACGGCCGATCGCGAACCGCCGCGCGCGCCGGCGTCGGCGTCAGGCAGACGCAGCTCGGCAAGATACTCGTCGACTCCCACGGCCGTACCCTCTATCTCTTCAAGGGCGACCAGCCCAACGTCAGCAGGCTGTCGCGCGCCGGCCTCGCAGTCTGGCCGGCCTTTGCTTCGACGGGTGCAGTCCGAGCCGAAGGCGGGGTGAAGCCAGCAAGCATCGCCGCGACCACGGGACGCAGCGGGCGCCGGCAGGTGACATACAACCGCCACCCGCTCTACTACTACGTCGGCGATCAGGGTCCGGGCGAAACAAACGGCCAGGGACTGAACCAGTTCGGCGCCCTGTGGTACGTGCTCGCACCGAACGGCAACGCCATCACCGGCGCGAGGAAAGCACCCGCGGCGCAAGCCCCAAAGGTCGGTTACTGACATAGCTCGACACCTGTGCGTCTTCAGACCCGAGGGGCGCGCCGTCGTGGCGCGCCCCTCCAACAGGCGATGCCCGGCGCTGCGTCGCAAACCGGATCAGCGCACCGGCGCGGACTGCCCTGGCTCGCCGCCGCCAACGGTCTACTAGCATTCGTCGTAGAGCACACCCAAGCTCGGGAGGCCCGCTAATGCGTCGATCGCCACTCTTCTTCGCCGTGCTGAGCGTCGCCGCGCTGAGCGCCACGCTCACAGCCTGCGGCTCGTCGGCTAGCTACAGGATCACCGCCGTCAGCGCCGCTTCGCCGGCGCGCTGGACGCCCGACGTGCCGATCAGGCGCGTGCTCGACCTGAGCATGCCACGCCGCGACGCGACGATCCTCATCGCCGCCGACAGGCGCTTGGCGCTGCTGCTTCCATCGGGCACGGTGCAGCGGTTTGCTACCGGTCGGGCCGGTTACCTGAACCCCGGCGGCGAGGAGCCTTATATCGCCCTCTCCACCGAGCAGCACGGGGCGGGCGGCTGCAGGTTTCCTCAGCAGTGGCTTTACGTGCTGAGGCTCCAGAAGGGAACAGGCGTCACGGCCGTCGACGCGCGCGGCGAAGCGCGCCGCTTCGCCAGCCTTCCTCGCAACGGGCTCGAGAGCGGGATCGCGTTTGACTTGACCGGGCGCTTCGGTCACCGCCTGCTCGTCACGGCCACGTCTGGCTCCAGGACGACCGTGTATGCGATCGATTGCCGTGGCTCCGTCTCGACCATTACGACGAGCGCGCCCAAGGTCGAGGGCGGGATCGCGGTCGCCCCCGCCACCTTCGGGCGTTTCGCCGGCGATCTGATCGCGCCCGATGAGAACAGTGGCCGCGTCTATGCGATCTCCCCAGACGGGCACAGCAGCCTGGTGGCGGACTCCGGCCTCTCGCGCGGCGGCGATGTCGGCGTCGAGAGCGCCGGGTTCGTCCCGCCAGGCTTCGGCGCCGCCGCCGCCGCGCTCGTCGCCGACCGTCGAACCCCGGGCAACCCTCACCCGGGCGACGACGCGGTCCTGCGGATCGCCGGGTCTTCGCTGCTCGCCGCCGGAGTCAGACCGGGCGATCTGCTGGTCGCGACCGAGGGCGGCGCCCAAACCGACGCGATCACCTGCGCCGGCGCGTCGTGCCACGTCCGCCACGTCGCCGATGGCCCGAAGGTTGCCCATTTGGAGGGCCACATCGTCTTCACGGGACGCCAATGAGCTGCCACGAAGGCGTCAGCTGGCCCCTTTTTCGAGCGCGCCCGCGCAGGCCGTGCCGGTGCTAGGCTGCCGAAACAGGCCCACCGGCAAGCGAGGCAGCGGCTAGATGGCAAGCCGAGCAACACTCAGAGCGTCGGACGCGGATCGCGATCGTGTGATCGAGCGCCTACGGCAGGCGGCCGCCGAAGGAAGACTCCTCACGGAGGAGCTCGAGAAGCGCCTCGAGGCGGCGCTGTCGGCCCGCACCTACGGTCAGCTCGATGCTCTGCTCGCCGACCTGCCGGGACGCCGCCTTCAGGTGCCTCAGGAGACGCATAGGCTCGCGTGGGTTCCGCCCGCGCTCGGGTTGGCGATCGCGATTCCCACGGTGCTGGCGGTGCTGGCCGTGGTGGTACTCGCCCTCGCCGGGGTCCTGGCGATGTGGTGGCTGTGGCTCCTAGTCGGGTGGTGGTTCTTCGGGCACCCCAGGCGACGGATTTACGGCGCTCGCTACAGGCGCTCGCTGCAGGGATGTGGCCACCGGCGTGCGAGCCGGGTGCGCACACATCCGTCGCGGGCATTTCGGGCCTGATCGGCCCGACGTGCTCACGGCACCCATGTCTCCGCGAGCGGAGTGAGCTGCAGCTCGTGCGTCGCCGCCCGCGGGCCCTGGTCGGCGAGGAACCGCACGGCGTCGGCGACCTGGCGAGGATCGGCCAGCGTCTCGCGGGCGCTGCCGGCGCGTATGGCTCCGCTCAGAGGCTCTATTCCAGCGTCCACGATCAGCAGCGCGACATGGATGCCCTGGCCGCGCAGCTCGAGCGCGGCAGCCTGGGTGATCGCGCGCACGCCAAATGCGCCCGCGGCCCACAGCCCGCGGCCTGGCATGGCTCGCCGCGATGACCCGCCCGTGACCTGGACCACGGTCGCGGGTCCTCCCTGGTCCACGAGGAAGCCGGCCGTTGCCGAGAGGAAGGTGAACGCTGATCGGGCGGGGGCAGCCGCCCACGAGTCGAACGCGTCGGCACGCGCGTCGGCGATCTGCCCTCCACCGAACGGGCCGCTCCGATCGCCGCCGTACGCCGCGGCCGCGTTCACCACCAGCTCTACCGCTCCCTGCTCGGCGGCCACCTGCTCGAGCGCGGCGCGCACGCTGGTCTGGTCGGTGACGTCGGCGTGCAGGGCAAGCGCGCCGGCCGCGCCGACTTTCTCGAGCGTTGCCTGTGACCGGGCGGCCCCGGCCACGGCCCAGCCGTGATCGATCAGCGTCTCGATGATTGCCGCGCCGAGATTGCGCGCCCCGAACACCAGCCCGCTTCTGCGATCCCGCCGAGCATCAGACATTGCGCTCCTCCTCGTTTGGCTGACTGATCTCTGCCCGACTGTGCGTCGGGGCCCTGAAGTTCATCACGCGGTGTGCCCCTTGCTCCAGCTGGCGTGCCCGGATTTTGCCGGGCGCGGTCCAGGGCCGTCGCATGCCGGCGCGACCTCAGCATGGGTGACGCCGAGCGATCGTGCGTAGACTCCAGGCGCCCGCTCGCACGTCCGAAGGAGGGTGGCACCTTGGAACGCTTAGTATTGACAGCGAGACTCAGGCCGGGCGTTTACGAGCGCGCCACGCAGCTCGCCTCGGAGGCGAGCGCGACGGATACAGGCGGAGCTGTGCTTCGAGGCTCTATCTTTCTCTCTCCGAGCGAGGTGGTCTTCGTGATCGAGGGAGACGACGTCGACCTGCAGACGAGGCAGTGGTTCGACGATCCCGTGCTGTCGGCGGCATTCGGTTCGTGGCTGACGCTGTTTGAAGGCCCGCTTCACGCGGCCCGCGAGGTCGCCACATGGGAATCGCCCGCCACCTAGACAGGCGCTCACCATGATGATCCGAGGGGCACGGCGAGGACACAATGAGCGTGCCGTTCACGTGGCGACCGCCCAGCGCCGTTCACGCTGGGCGGTCAATTTCGTTTCTGCAGTTAGGCGGCCAACCGTGGCTCTCTCTCGCGAGGAGGCGCTTTATCGTCGCGCTTGGGCTCGATGCGGCCCTCGATCTGGAGGCGCGGGAGACGGCGTTCCAGCCAACGGGGGAAGTACCAGTTGGCCTTGCCCAGCGAGTGCATGATGGCCGGAACCAGCACCGTCCGGATGACAAGCGCGTCCAGGAGGATCGCGGTCGCCATGCCAAGCCCAATCAGCTTGATCGTTCGGTCGGTGGTGAACGTGAATGCGAAGAAGACGACGATCATGATCGCAGCGAGGGCGGTGATCGTCCTTCCCGCGACGGCCTGGCCGTGGTTGACGGCCTGGGAGTTATCGCGACGTCTGAGCCACTCCTCGTGAATGCGGCTGATCAGAAAGACCTCGTAGTCGGTCGAGAGCCCGAACAGCACGGCGAACATGAGAATCGGGGCTAGAGGCGGGATCGGACCGGTATGGGTTACACCGACGAGCGAGCTCACCCAGCCCCATTGGAAGACGGCAACGATGACCCCGAACGCCGCGCCCGCCGAGAGCAGATTCATGACAGCTGCGGTTGCGGGGATCACCAGGCTGCGGAACACCACCATCAGCAGCAGGAACGACAACACGACAACGATCGCGACGAACATCGGCAGCTTAGATTCCAGTTGCGCCGCATAGTCGTCTGAGAGCGCTGTCTGACCGCCCACGTACACCGTGAGGTGCTGTCCGGCGGTAGCGCCCGGTAGGACACGGTTGCGCAGGGTCGTAACGAGGTTCGAGGTGGAGGCATCCTGAGGGCTGCCCGTCGGGTAGACCTGCGCGACCGCCACTCCCGGGTGTCCAGCTCCGGCAGGAAGCAGCTGAGGAGCGCTCACCCCGGCCACGCCGGAGGTGTGACTGGCGGCGGCGACCACGCGACTGAATGTCGCCGGCTGGCGGCTGGACTGGACTGGCGCCACGAGCTCGAGGGGTCCGCTGAAGCCTGGACCAAACCCTTGAGCGAGTAGCTCGTACGCGCGGTGGGTCGTGGTCGTCGTTGACGTTGGGTCCGTGCCGAAGTCCGCCGCGCCGAGACGAAGTGAGAACGCCGGGATCGTCAGGGTGAGCATGATGGCCAGTGCCGCGAGGCTGAAGCCCACTCGGTGACCCTCAACGAGTTCGGCCCAGTGCGCCCACCGGGCCGAGGCCTCGGGCGGGTTGGTTTCGCCGGCGTCCAGCGATACCCGCTGTTTGCGCGTCAGGGTTCGCCGTCCGAGAAAGCCGATCAGCGCGGGAACGAGGGTCTGAGCCGCGGCCATCGGCAGCAGCACCGCGATCGACGCGGCAATCGCCGCCCCTGAGAGCACGCTCACGCCCACGGTCAGCATCCCGAGGAGTGCAATGCAGACCGTGGTGCCGGCAAACAGCACGGTGCGCCCCGAGGTGGCAGCCGAGATCCCGATCGCGTCCACTATTGATCGACCTCGCCGCATCTCCGTCCGCGTGCGACTGAGGATGAACAGCGAGTAGTCGATGCCGACCCCGAGTCCGATCAGGATCGAGAGCTGAGACGTGAAGCTGGCCATCGAGAGAACGTTCGACAGGGCGCCAATCAGCGAAACCGCCGCGCCCAGCGCGATACCGGTGGACAACAGCGGCAGCAGCGCCGGCAGGACCGACCCGAACACGAACAGGAGCACGAGCAGCGCCGCGAGAACGCCGAAGATCGTGCTGCTCGACGAGGAGGCGTTCGTCGCCGCGGCGACGTCACCAAGAACGTCGACTTGCACGGCGCGGCTATTCGGCGCGCGCGCAGTATTGACGAAGCGGGTAGCTTCCCTAGCGGAAATCGAGTGTTGATCCTTCGTGAAAGTGACAGTCGCGAAAGCGACGGACCCGCTGGCGCTGATCTGCTTCACGCCCGCCGGCGTATACGGAGAGCTGACCGTGCCGACGTTCGGTAAGCGGGCTACGTTCGCAAGCATCGCCTGCACGCTCGAGCGCACGGCGGGCGCCCTGACGGTGCCGGTCTTCGTCGCGAAGACGATCCGCTCGGTATCGCCGGACACACTCGGGGCCGCGCTCTGCAGCAGACTTTGCGCAGTGGCGCTCTGAGTACCCGAGAGTCGGTTGGAGGCAGAGTAGTTGCTGCCGGTATTCGACTGAATGAACACTGCGACAGCGAGCAACAGGATCCACCCAGTTACCACGATGCGACGATGAGCAAGGCACCAGCGGGCAAGACGAGGCATGACTGTTCTCCCAGTTACTCAGTCCCCGCTTATCGGAGACTTGTTCTAGTGCACGCTAAGGACCCCGACACCGAAAATCATCGGCCGCCGGGACCTAGTTTCCGGTCTCACGGTTGCTTCCCGCGAGGTAACCTCAAGCCACCTTTTTGGCGCGTTCGGTGCGTCGCACGGCGGGCGTCAGCGTCGCGGCCTTGGGCCGCACGGACGGTCTAGTTCTGCTCCCACAGAGCTAGATACCGCCTCCGGGCGGACTTCGCCAGGCGCAGTTAAATTCGGTCCGGACGGCCGACGACGAGCGCATGCCCTCGGGTTACATTTCGGCTCTGATGAAACGCAGTCCTGCGGAAGCGAGCGTGCGGCCGTCGGCCGCCAGTGCCGACCGCCACTCGTATCTCCGGCCAGTCAGCAACTCATTAGACGCTCTTTGCCTTCCCGTTAGGCACACACAGCACGCTTGTGCCAAGCGTTCCCCGACAACGACGATTTCAGGAGATGAGAAGATGACGAGTCTAAGCCGGGCGCTCGCCGACCGAGCCAACCGATACGGGTCGCTGAGTAACTT